>JAPKYY010000857.1 GCA_026394095.1 Acidobacteriota bacterium
AGATGGGGCAAGCCAAGCGACACAAGCGCAAACTCCGGATTTCTGAAGCCCTGAAGCTGCTGGCCGATGAAGAGGCGGCCATCGGCGGTGATGCCGCAATCGATGCCGAGGCCACGGATGGCGGTGTCGCGGTAGTCGTCAAAGAAGCCGCGCATGCCGGTACGGAAGCCAACCCAGCCTTTGGCGCCAGAGGGCAGGGGCCCGAGGGAGCCAAGGCGGACACTCATTTGCCAGGCTGCAGGATTGGCAGCGATTTCTTTGGAGAGCCAAAAGACGTTGCGATCGCCGCCGGCGGCGTGACATTCCCAGCGCGGGCCGTTGGCACGCCAGTCTTGCAAGGGGTTGGCCCAGTAGTTTGGCCCGAGCCAGGCGCGGAAGGGAGGGGCTGCCTGGAGAGCGGGCAAAACAGCGATGGACTGCAGCAGGGCGCGGCGTTTCATAGGTTTATTGTTAGCATGCCTGACGGGGTGGGGCAGGGCCCTTGTGCATTGCAATTCGTGGCTGCTGACAAGTTCTTGAGAAGTTGATGAGGCAGCACTGAGGCTATGGCAGGAGCTGACGGCCTAGGCTATGGGCAGGGAGCCTCCGGTGGTGCCGATAATCTCAATCCTTTTGCTTTTCTCGATGGATCGTAGCTCCGAAGCAAGCTCGGCTGAAAACCCGGTTTGTGGGCGCGTTGTGTTTACTGCGTTAGCCGGTGAGGGGCGGGTGGGCTGTTTGTTAGATGGTAGTGGGCCGGAGCTTTTGACTTCAAGCAGCCAGGATGGACAGGCTGGAGGAGTAATTTGGTTTTCGAGGAAGAAGGATTGGAATCGATGACCAAGGCAGTGGAGCATCGAGCCGATTGGTATGATGTCGGGACGGTGGAGCTATCGTTTGCCGAGTTTCGGATTGACCTCGCCCAGCGCCGGATCTATGAAGGTGCGCGGGAAATCAAGTTACAGCCAAAGACGTTTGACCTTCTGCTCTTTCTTTGTCTGCATGCCGGGGAGTTGTTGTCACGAGAAACGATTTACCAGGCACTTTGGCCGAATACGTATGTTGACGATCACTCGCTTTCGGTTCAGATTGCGGACCTGCGCAAGGCGCTCGGTGACAACCCCAAGGCCCCGAGGCTGATTGAAACGCGGGCGAGGCGCGGGTATCGTTTTCTGCCGCAAGTGGAACGCGGAACGGTGGAGGCACCGATTGTGCGACCCGTTGAGGCCACCGAGATTCCGCAGACCCATTACGCGAGGTCTGGCGATTTCAATATTGCGTATCAGGTGATCGGGAATGGGCCGATTGATCTGGTGTTTGTGATGGGGTGGGTGTCACATCTGGAGTATTTTTGGCGTGAGCCTCACTTTCGGGAATTCCTGCTGAAGCTGGCTTCGTTCTCACGACTGATTCTGTTTGACAAGAGGGGGACGGGACTATCGGACCGGGTGCCGAATCAGATGCTGCCTACGCTTGAGCAGCGGATGGACGATGTGCGGGCGGTGATGGAAGCGGTGGGCGCGGAGAAGGCGGTGATTCTGGGGGTGAGTGAAGGTGGGCCGATGTCGGCCTTGTTTGCGGCTACTTATCCCGACAAGACGTTGGGGCTTGCGATGGTGGGGAGTTATGCACGGCGATTCGGGATGTGGATTATCCGTGGGGGCCGACGCTGGCCGAGCGGGAGGAGTATTTGTTGCAGATCCGCCGGAGTTGGGGAGGGCCGATTGGAATTGAAGAACGCGCGCCGACGCTCGCGCAAGATCCGGCATTTCGGGAATGGTGGGCGACGTATTTGCGGATGGGTGTGAGCCCGGGCGGGGCTGAGGCGTTGACGCGGATGAATGCGTCGATTGATGTGCGGGCGATTCTGCCGATGGTGCGTGTGCCGACGCTGGTGTTGCATCGGACGAATGACCGTTGTTTGTTGGTGGAGGAGGGACGGTATCTGGCGCAACTGATTCCCGATGCCGAATTTGTGGAGTTGCCGGGCGCCGATCATTTGCCGTTTGCCGGTAATCAGGAAGATATTTTGGGACCGATCGAGCAGTTCCTGCTGGCGATTCAGGAGGCAGAAGTACCGGATACGCAGTTGGCGACGGTGCTGGCGATGCGCTTTGAGGGAAGCTTTGAGGGGTTAGCTGAATTGGCTAGTGGAGATATTCGCCGCAACCGTGGGCGGCAGGCTGGCGGAGCATTGGACTTGATGACCTTTGACGGGCCGGCGAGAGCGATTCGATGTGCTGCGGCCATTCTGGAGCATGCCAAGAGTCTGGGATGTGAGGCAAGTGCTGCGCTGCATACGGGGGAGTGTCTGCTGCCTTCTCATGGGCCAGCAAAGGGGCCGGCTGTTGCGTTTGCCAAGGCGATTTTAGTGCATAACCGGGGGGAGCATCGATTGTTGTGCTCGCGCGTTTTGCATGATCTGGTGGCGGGGTCGGGAATTGAGTTTAGCCCTGAGCCGCTGGGAGAAGTTTCGTTTGCTGGTGAGGGCCGGCCTATCTATGGGGTGGTTCGGGTTTAGGGGGGCGGGTTGGCTGGGTGTTGGGTGCTGCCGCTACTGTTCAAGTGCGTTCAGGTTTTGTTGGGCAGAGATTGGATACTGACAGGATTTAACGCACCGCCACGAAAACGAAATCAATGTAAATTCCGAACAATTGCTGGCATGAAGTTGTGGAGCGGCTCAGCAGTTAAGCGTGACATCAGGAGTTGTGATGACGGCAAGCAGCGACAAAAGAATCCACTTCGCGACGATCAAGTGTTTTTCCGCGACCCCTGTTGCCAATGCATCACAACAATCGCAATCACATAAAGTAGGAGACCGTAAAGGAGTGCGTCGACTGCAACGACCACAAGAAGAAGCAAAGGATTGTGCATTCCCCAAGAAAAGAATTCTGTTGCGACTAATTTGCCGAGCGATGGGATCTTCGCAGTGAAATTTCCGCCACTCCCTGTTGAAACTGCCCAAATCAAAGGACCTACGGCAATTACAAGACCACCCAACATACATGCAAGGAAAGAAATGAGGACTGACGGATTCGTCACACCTGCAGTTGGGGTCAATTTTTCGTCAGGCAAGTTTCACTTCCTACAGGCATTTTGACCTCAAACGCTAAAAATCGGGCGGATGATGAGTAAGAGCGAGGCGGCGACATTTTTGCAGCTTGGCGGTTTCTCAGGATTCTTTGCGTAAAGCTGCAAGGGCTTCGCTCTACGCTTGAGCTTAGAGGTGGTTTGAAAGTTAGTCAGCAAAAGGATCCCAAACGAATTTCAGGTTGAGGACAAATCCTTGCAAAGGTCCTTCCCCTTCGACTGCACTCACGTTTTCAAGCGATTCTGCGGCCTTGCCCGGACGATAAATCGTAACGGACTTTTTATCAGGCTCAATGAGCCAGCCGAGCTGAGCACCTTGCTCCATGTACTCGGTCATCTTGAGGTGCAAGGTCTTGCGGCGATCCGACCCAGATCGGACTTCCAAAACAAAGTCGGGGCACAAATGCCAGAACGAATTTCTTTTTGCTTCGCCCAAGTCGAGGACGCGGCTCTTCAATGTCCAGGAAGCATCTGGAGAGCGGCGGGCTCCGTTGGGAAGGACAAAGCCGGTTGAAGAATCACAGGCGATTCCGCGATTGTCTTGTTTGGCCCATGTTCCCAGTTGAAGCGCAATTTCAAAATTGCTTGCGCCGGTATCAGAGTTCGTAGGAGCCATAACGATCAATTCACCCTCAGAGGTCATTTCAAAATCGAGATCGGGATGTTCGCTGCAAAGTGCCGTGAACTCGGCATCAGTCATGGGATGACAAGTCAAAGTCGCCGGAAGGAAAGCTTCGTCGATAGCGAATGTCATGCCATCAGTTTAACGCCACCGTGCCGCGAAGACGATACCAGCGTGGTGGCGGCGCGGAATCCAGCTTGAAATATTTGCACTTTTTTGTAATTCAGAATCGATCAAGCTCCGGCAGTCCACTGAGTTGGCGTGAGGCCTCGATTCCTAATTCAAATCCTGGACTAGCTGAAACTATTGCCGTGTCGAATATCTCTAGAAGGCAGCGAGCGGGTCTTCCCGTTATCTCAAAGTCTTGGCAGATTGCTCTAAGGATGGTTTTTATGCGCGGTAATAGTATCTTTTACGTGATTGGCGTTGTTGTTGTGATTGTGTTTGTTCTTAAATTTGTTGGCCTCTGGTAAACCAATCGTCGCCGATACGGCTGGCCTAGTTTACTGCTCGAGAGCGGCGAGATCCTTTTTGGATAGCGTGGAGCGGATTTGTTGGGAGCGGGCGCGGACGGCGTCGCTGTCGCCGAAATTTGGGGCTAGCTGGAGATAGACTTCGTAGGCCATCACGGCTCGCACATTGTCGCCGGCGATGTCGAAGGCTCGGGCTAGTTCGTAATAGCCGGGAGCATAGTTGGGATCGAGCTGGATCAGTTTCTGGGCTGCTTCTACCGCTTCTTTGGGGCGATTCAGGTTGCGGTAGGCACGGGCGAGGCTCCATCTCGTGCCAGTAGATTTGGGGTTGAAGCTGACTGCTTTTTCGAGATAGGGGATTGCTTCTTTGAGCTTGCCGGAGGTGATCAGGATGCTCGCGATCTGGAAGGGGGGTAGGGCCCATTCGGGGGTGAGCTCGGCTGCTTTGTCGAAGGAGGCGCGGGCTTCTTTTGCTTTGCCCAAGCTGCCGTAGGCAACACCGAGGGCGTTGTGGGCACAGGCGAAGTTGGGGTCGCGGAGGATGGCGGCGCGGAGGGTTGTGGTGGCTTGCTCGAAGCGGTTGGAGGCGATGTCGAGACGGCCGGAACAGAAGAGGCGGCGGGTTTCGATGGAGGGGTCGTAGGGTCTTAGTTCCTTTAAAGCTTCGTAGGCAGCTACAGCTCGTTCAAGGAGGATTCGCTTGGGGCCGATGGCGGTGGACTGGACGTAGTCTGAGACGCAGGCCTGGCCTTGTTGCTCGAGGGCAGATTCGAGTTGAGCGTTTTGCTCGCGGTCGCGGGGTAAGGCGAGAGCCTGCCTGATTTTGCCGGTGGCGAGAAGCGTCTCCAACTGGTTGAGTCTGCGAGGGGGAGCCAGTTGCAGATTTGAGTTGGCAGCGAGGCGGATGCTGCCTTCGAGGGAGGGGGCGTTGGGGAACTCGGCAGTGATTGCGTGGAGACCGGTGGTGAGGCCTTCAAGGCGGATGTTGCCGGTGGGGGGAAGGCTGCCACGGAAGGTGTTGTCCAAATACAGAGCCGTTCCAGCGGGGCCGCGGACGTCTAGGGATACCGTGGGCGCGGCGAGGAGGGTTGGGATCGGCTTGGCCGGGGCTGGCAGGACTGCCAGGGGAAAGCGGGCATCGAAGGAGCCGGCGACACGGGGATTTTGACGGCTGCTGGTTTGGGCGGGGACTTGCTGGGATAAGAAGTCGATGACCTCAGAGGCGCGGACGAAGCGATCGCCGTCGCGGTCTGCTTTGCCACGCAAGGCTTCCAGCATGGTGTGTGTGAAGATGCCGTGGCCGCCGTCCCAACGGGCGTCTTCAAAGGAGCGCTCGCTCGGGCGGGCGGAGAGGAGTTTGAGAATTGCGCGGTCGTTCTGGCCGAGAGCTTGCAGGACTTCAGCTGTTTGGTTGGGGATGGTTGTCGAATAGCTGGACCAGCCGAGTTGGCCGGCGTGGCAAGCGTCGGCAGT
>JAPKYY010000621.1 GCA_026394095.1 Acidobacteriota bacterium
CTTGAGGGAGAGAGGTGCCGGTCTTAAGAAGGAGGACCGCGACACGATTGTCGGCGACCCGGTTGGCCGGGAAGCGCTGCTCAGCGATCTGCGTGCCGACATGATTGCGTACAGTCCTGAGGAACTGATCGAGATTGCCAACCGGGAGTTCGCCTGGTGCGAGGCGGAACTTCGCAAGGCTGCCAGGGAAATGGGCCTGGGCGAAGATATGAAGGCTGCTGTCGAGCGGGTCAAGAATCTGCATCGCGATCCGGGCGGGCAGCCGAAGATGATCCTGGACATGGCCACAGAAGCCATCAACTTTGTTACCAGCCGCAACCTAGTCACAGTGCCACAGTTGGCACGCGATTCCTGGCGGGTACTGATGATGTCGCCCGAAAACCAGCGCATCAACCCATTCTTCCTGGGCGGCGAGAGCATCATCATTAGCTACCCCACCGACGCGATGACTCACGAAGAGAAACTCATGAGCATGCGCGGAAACAATGAACACTTTGCCCGCGCTACAGTGCATCACGAACTCATACCGGGCCATAACCTGCAACGCTATTACAACCAGCGCTACCGCTCCTACAGGGCGACATTTGAAACTCCCTTCTGGCGCGAGGGCTGGGCTCTTTGGTGGGAGATGTTGCTGTGGGATCTCAATTTTCAACGCAATGCGGAGGACAAAGTCGGAATGCTGTTCTGGCGCATGCACCGGTGCGCACGCATTATTTTCTCGCTCAAGTTTCACCTCGGCCAGATGAAGGCCCAAGAGTGTGTCGACTTCCTGGTGGACCGTGTTGGGCACGAGCGGGATAACGCAGCGGCCGAAGTTCGCCGCAGTTTTGAGGGCAGATATCCACCGCTTTATCAGGCCGCATACATGCTCGGAGGCCTACAGATTCGAAGCCTCTATCGTGACCTTGTCGCGAGTGGCAAGATGACACCTAAGGCATTCCACGACCACATTCTTAAAGGCAATGCGCTACCAATTGAAATGGTGCGCGCCAGCCTGACACAGACGAAACTCGACAAAAACTTTGTCGCCAAATGGAGATTCTAATGAACGTGAATTGGCAGGGGGTCTACCCCGCACTGACGACGCAATTTCGAGAAGACGAAAGCATCGATATTGAAGCAACAGCCGCGCATCTGGAGAAGATGATCGCCGGCGGAATCCATGGCGTAATCCTGCTTGGTAGTGTTGGAGAAAATACTGCACTGAGCTACGAAGAGAAGCTGATGGTGTTGCGGGAATTGCTCCCCGTAGTGAAGGGAAGGATTCCGGTATTGTCCGGCGTGGCCGAAAACACCACACGAACCGCCTGCGCTTATGCACGCGACTGCGAAAAAATTGGCATCGACGGCATGATGGTTCTGCCAGCCATGATCTACAAGGCGGACAAGCGGGAAGCGATGGCCCACTTCCGGTCGGTTGCTCGCGCAAGCGGCCTGCCAATCATGGTATACAACAACCCGCCCAGCTATTTCGTCGATCTTACGCCGCAGTGCTTTGTTGAACTCGCTGACGAGC
>JAPKYY010001061.1 GCA_026394095.1 Acidobacteriota bacterium
CTCAGCGGGGGTAAAGCCAGGCACTTCAACGCGAACTTTATAGGTGGTGGCTTGAAGGCTTGGGAATGAGTAAGTACCGCTGGGAGTGGTGATGGTGGAGGCGACAGCACCACCGCTGACCGGAATCAGGCGCACGGCAGCGCCGGCAATTACGGCACCGGATTGATCGGCAACAGCGCCAGAGATGGCGGTTTGTTGAGCGAATAATACGAGACCGCTCGCGCCCACGAGAAGGGCGAGTCTGAGAATTTTCATTTGGGGGTTGCTCCTACTTTTTTGCTGCTACATCGATCAGAAGATTGGTGATCATCTTCAGACCCGAAACAAGCGAATCAATGGGTACTCTTTCGTCGTTACCGTGCATGCGTGTGAGGTCTTCTGCGGTGATCGGATAGGGATAGATTCCGTATACGGGGATGCCGCGGGAGCGCCAGGCGTATGCGTCGGTTCCGGCCTGAAAGAGGTAGGGCGTGACGAGGGCCTCTGGATAGGTGAGTTTGGCGTGCTTGGCCAAGGCTTGGTAAAGCTCGGTTGTGAGTGGGGACTCGGGGATTGGTTTACGGCGAAGCGCGGCCATGGCGGCAGCGGCTTTCTCTTGTTCTGGAGTTTGAGGCCCTGAGGTAAGGCGCATGGGGGCCTCGAGAACTTCGACCATGGGGTCGTTGATTACGGTCTGGAGTTCGTCGATCAACTCACCGGCGGTGGTGCCGGGGATGGTGCGGAAATTGATTGTCGCGTCGGCCGAGCCGGGGATGACGTTGCCACGGAAGCCGGCGTTGAGGAATACGGGCGCGATGGTGTTACGCATGATCGAGTGGAGAAGGACGTTCTGGGAGATGGCCTTGTCGGCGGCTTTGACCTTCTCGGGGTCATCGGAAAGTACGAGGTTCTTGAAGTGGGTCTTGAGGGGTTCTTCGGAGACTTCGCCGAGGGTAAGGAAGAACTTTTTGGTGGAATCGTTGAGCTTGGGCTTGGTGTCGTAGGCGCCGACTTTGGCAAGGGCGCGGGAGAGGCGGAAGATGGCGTTATCGGCCAGCGGCATCGAGCTGTGAGTGGAAGTGCCCTTGGCGCGGATCAGAATGTTGAGGCCAGACTTGTCGGCCGTGGAGATCGAGACGTAGCGGACTTTGTTTGAGTTGTCTTCTTTGACGATCCAGCCACCTTCGTTGAGTGAGAATTCGCAATCGATCTTGTCCCAGGCTTGGGTGGCGAGCCAGCCGGTGTTGTACTGGCCACCTTCTTCATCGGCTTCAGAGAGGAGGATGATGTCGCGATCAAGGGGGATCTTTTTGTTTGCGATGTCGAGGGCGGCCTGGGCAAAGACGGCGAGTCCGCCTTTGACGTCGATGGCACCGCGGCCGATTACGTAGCCGTCTTTGATGACGCCAGCGAAGGGATCGACGCTCCACTTTTCGCGTTCGACGCCAACGACGTCAGCGTGGCCGGCGAGGAGGATGGGCTTCTTCGAGCCATTGCCACGGAGGCGGGCGATGAAGTGGGATTTACCTTTTTGGGGAGTCTGGATGATGTCGACTTCAAAGCCGGCTTTCTTGAAGATGGGGGCGAGGAACTGGCCGATTTGATCTTCGTTGCCGGGAGGGTTGGAAGTGTTGATCTTGATCAGGTCGATCAGGAGCTTTGCGACAGGCGGGAGGGGAGTGCCCGACTGGGCCGGCAGGAGAGTTGCCAGAAGAAGGATTGCGATGAAGGAGCGCACGTAGAACCTCGAGTGTTTGATCTGCTCAGGCTTGGAGGTTGTGGCGTACGGGGCCGTACTACGGGAAAGGTTAGAGTATGACGTTGGGTTGAGGATTGTCAATACGTTTTTGTTAAGGGGCATTTTGGTGGCTCCTAAGCTGCTAGTGATAAAGAGTTTAGCCCCAAATTGGTTTCGTTCCTGATTTTTCGATCCTGCGAGGCTTCGAGGCGACGCTGGGTGCGCTGGAAGAGGTTGACGAGGCGGATCTCATGCGCTTCCTGACGGGCGAAGGAAGGCTTTTCTTTTTCGAGTTTATCGAAGGCGAGGAGGGTGATCTGAGCGGCCGGGGTTGGTTCTGATA
>JAPKYY010000867.1 GCA_026394095.1 Acidobacteriota bacterium
TCGCTGCCACTGACGGCAGAGATGCTGATTCAGCAGCCGTCGGGAAACATCTTTGGCTGGACCCAGAACGCCGGGATGGGCTTGGACCCGCGCCTGCTGGGTGGCAAAGAGATCCTGTTGCTCTCTACCCACGGCGGCATCCGCGCCACCGACGGCTCACCCATTGCCCTCGGCTATCACACTGGCCATTGGGAAGTGAACCTGCTGATGACGGCGGCGGCAGAAGAACTGAAGAAGCATCGCGCTGTACCTTTTGCCGGCTTTGTAACAGACCCCTGCGATGGCCGCACGCAAGGCACTACAGGGATGTTCGACAGCCTCCCCTATCGCAATGATGCGGCGCAGGTTTTTCGCCGGTTGATCCGCAGTTTGCCTACACGCCAGGGTGTCCTCGGCGTGGCCACCTGCGACAAGGGTTTGCCCGCCATGATGATGGCCCTCGCGGGTACACATAATTTGCCTACGATTCTGGTGCCAGGCGGCGTAACACTGGCTACTGAGGACGGTGAAGATACAGGCAAGGTGCAGACGATTGGGGCGCGTTTCGCCCACGGCGATATCAGCCTTGAGCACGCCGCCGATATGGGTTGCCGCGCTTGCGCCTCACCCGGTGGAGGGTGTCAGTTCCTTGGTACTGCAGCCACGGCTCAGGTAATTGGCGAGGCGCTGGGCCTGGCTCTGCCCCATGCGGCACTGGCGCCGTCTGGTGCGCCGATCTGGCTTGACATGGCACGCCGCTCCGCCAAGGCGCTGCTCTTCCAGTCCTCTAAGGGCATGACTACTACCAGCGTTCTCACGCCTGCTGCCATGCAAAATGCGATGGCTGTTTTTGCTGCCTTTGGTGGCTCAACCAACGTGATCATGCACCTCGCCGCTGTCGCTTATCACGCCGGGCTGACGCGTCCCACGCCTGCCGACTGGACAAACATCCATCGCCAGATTCCTCGTATGGTCGATGCTCTGCCCAATGGCCCGCGCAACCATCCCACGGTGCAGGTATTCCTTGCCGGTGGCGTGCCTGAGGTGATGCTGCATCTGCGTGCGCAGGGTTTGCTCGATCTGAGCGCACTCACAGTAACCGGCCACACGATTGGTGAATCGCTCGACTGGTGGGAACAGAGCGAACGCCGTCACCACCTGCGCAAGCTGCTCAAGGAGCGCGACGGCATTGATCCCGATGATGTCATCATGTCGCCAGACTCAGCCCGCTCGCGCGGCCTTACCGCCACGGTTTGCTTCCCGCACGGCAACCTCGCACCCGGCGGCGCGGTGATCAAGAGCACTTCGATCGACCCAAGCGTTGTCGATGCTGACAACATCTATCGCAAGCGTGGCCGGGCGCGTGTGTTCCACTCAGAACCCGACGCGATCCGCGCGATCAAGTCCAAGGGTGAAGCGGGCATTCATGCCGGGGACATTCTCGTTCTGAACTGCCGCGGGCCTTTAGGTAGCGGCATGGAAGAAACCTATCAGCTCACCAGTGCTCTCAAGTTTCTCGATTTCGGCAAACATGTAGCGGTGATTACCGATGCCCGATTCAGTGGTGTGTCGACAGGAGCCTGCATCGGCCACGTTACGCCAGAGGCTTTGTCTGGCGGGCCGATTGGCAAAGTGCGCGACGGCGACTGGATCGAGATCCAGATCAACCGGAACGACCTTACTGGCAGCGTGAACCTGATTACCGAAGAAGGTGGAGTAGCAGGCGGCGATCAATTGCTGGCTACTCGCGAAATGCCGGATGATCTGCACCCGGACCCGCAGCTACCCAACGACACACGCCTCTGGGCTGCACTGCAGGATGTCAGTGGTGGTACCTGGGGAGGCGCAGTCTACGACGTCGAGAAGATTCTCGAAGTGATGGCTGCGGGCAAGAAGGCGCTCGGCCTCTAGGCCGCCGTTTCAGCCCAATCAATTCAGCGGCCTTCTCCTTGACCGCTTAGGAGAGAAGTACTAACCTAAGCCGTATAGGAGAGCTGCGTCTATTATGAAATTGATTCTGGGTTTTTGGGTAATGTCGGCTGCGATTTTTGCCGCCAGTTGTGAAGAGCGCTTTAGCAAATCAGGCAATGCTCTCACCGGTACGAAGTATCAATCGAGTGTATTGGTGCCGCAGCTTTCGGTTGCCGATGCCATTGCGCAATTGCATGGCATCGCAGTCGGAAAGAAGCTCGACATCCTTACCGAAGATGCTGCCAACGGCAGTATGCTGCTTGAAGACCGCGAGAGCATGCGTCACAAACCGATCCCCTATGTGGTGAGTGTGGCGAGCGAGGGTGACGGGGCGTCCATCAACTTGCTGGTAAAACTCAACGCCGGAGCACTGGCTAAAGCAGAAGACGCAAAGAAAGAGATCTGCTCCATCCTGGGCCTTGTCAAAGGCGGGGATGAAGGCAGAGTTGCTGCCGAGCGCGGGGCCAATGCAAGCGTTGCCAATGAGCCAAGAAAGGTTGATGCCCTCGTGCTCTCGCTTGAGCTTGCCCGTCAAGCGGAAGATAGTGCAGAATCGATTCCGTTGCGATATAAGGACCGCGTCTTTACTGTTTCGGGAAGGGTGAAGT
>JAPKYY010000048.1 GCA_026394095.1 Acidobacteriota bacterium
GGAAAGGATCTTCACTTCGCACTCAATACCCTTGGGAGAATTTTCTGCGACAAATTTGATGACCGCTTCCACTACTTTGGCGGGATCCTGATTGGGCACCAGTCGCAGAGAGACCTTGGCTGTAGCCGTTGCCGGAATCACCGTCTTCGCTCCAGCGCCAGTGAATCCACCGGCAATGCCATGAACCTCAAGGGTTGGGCGCGACCAGACGCGTTCGAGAACGCTTCTGTCTGGCTCGCCCGTCAGTGTCGTTGAACCCACTTCGTCTTTCAGCATCGCCGCCTCGGAGAAGGGAAGGGATTGCCAGGAAGCTAACTCCTCTGATGCCGGTTCGGCTACGTCGTCGTAAACACCAGGAATCAGGATTCGGCCATCGGCATCCTTTGTCTTGGACAAGAGTTCGATCAAGCCAAAGACAGCGTTGGGTGCTGCTCCGCCATAGAGCCCGGAATGCAAGTCTCGCGAAGGGCCCTGGGCCACAATTTCCATATAGACGAGTCCGCGCAAGCCGATGCAGAGCGTGGGCAGGCCCTCAGCGTACAAGGCTGTATCGCTCACCAGAGCAACGTCGGCCTTAAGCTTGTCGCGATGAGCCGGCACGTATTTAGAAATCGACTTGCCGCCAATCTCTTCTTCGCCCTCGATCAGCACTTTTACGTTTACTGGCAACTTGCCGTTAATTGCCATCAGGCCTTCGAGGGCCTTCAAATGCATGTAGAACTGGCCCTTGTCATCAACAGAACCACGGGCATAAATGTTGCCATTGCGAACGGTGGGTTCAAAGGGCGGGCTGACCCAGAGCTCAAGAGGGTCTGGTGGCTGAACATCGTAGTGACCGTAACAAAGCACGGTCGGCTTGCCTTCGGCGTGGAGCCAGTCGGCATAGATCAAGGGGTGACCTTCGGTTTCGATGATCTCGACATTCTCAAGGCCTGCACTACGTAGTTTGTCGGCCGTAAATTCGGCAGCGCGGCGGACGTCGCCGGCGTGTTCTGGAAGTGTGGAAACACTGGGAATCCGGATGAGTTCGAACAACTCGTCGAGCAGGCGCTGGCGGTTCTGATCCACCCAGGTATTTACTTGTTGGGACATGCGGGAACTTTCAGTTTAGCCTTTGAGCGCTGGTTGCGTTCTAATAGTGTCCGCATGCCCTTTTCGCGACGCCATTTTCTTAGCGGCCTTGTTGCTGCACCCTTGCTTGCACAACCGGATCAACTTCCTGCCTGGTCTCCAGGAACGCTCGAGATCCACCACCTCTCCACGGGGCGAGGCAACTGCACTTTCACCATCGCCCCAGACGGCTCTACGCTCATGATTGATGCTGGTGCGCAGATGCCCACCGCCGAGCAGCTTCAGTACTTTGTGCCGGCTTATCCCGATACCAGCCGCCGTCCGGGTGAGTGGATGGCTCGCTACACGCAGCGCCACTTGGCACGTGCAGGCCGCAAGGAGATCGACCAGCTCTTTCTCACACACTTTCATAGCGATCACATGGGTGAGTACAAGGCGGACCTTCCGCAATCCAGACACGGTGACTATAAACTCACCGGAATCACCGACGTTGCAGAATCGATTCGCATTGGAAAAATCGTGGATAGAGGCTATCCAAACTACGACTATCCTGCACCGGTCAACGACCCTGGAACACGAAACTACCGGAGCTTTATTGAAAGCGTTTCCAAGCGAAACACCATTGTCGAGGCTTTTCGGCCAGGCTCGGCGAGCCAACTTGGTCCCAAGTCTAAGATCGAAAAGTACGAAGTGAGGAATGTAGTTGCCAAT
>JAPKYY010000575.1 GCA_026394095.1 Acidobacteriota bacterium
TCCGATGAATCCCTGGCTGGCAGAAGTAGATTGTCTCCGGGCCTTTGGTCTTCAGCTTCTTGTCAAGAACAAGAACTCCGTCGAACCAGAGTCTCGTGTTGCCCTTCTCGCCATCCTCAGACCAATGAATGTGCATCACCAGATGATGCCATTTGCCCGTCGTGAAATCAGCCTCCCAGTGCGTCCCATTGCGGCCCAGATTGCCTGTGCCGTATTTAATGGAAGTACCACCGCCAGCTTTGGGCTCTACCCACCACGTCATCACATTGTTGTACCTGGGTGGCGGGTTGCCCTCCCAATAGAAGAAATTGTCGCGATCCTTCGGTGCTTCGGCCATGTACATGTAGAAGGACATATAAGTATCCGAACCTTCTTCAACCGTGATCCTGGGGCCACCCACTTGCACGCGCAACTGTTGCGCGTTAAAGACATCGTCTTCGTGGATCGTGAACTTTCCAGCGAACTTTCCGCTTTGCACGATGTCGCTAACAACCTGAATGTTGCGGGGTGTTGCGTTCTGGCCGCGAGTACCCGTCTTGGCCCACTCGCTCAGATCGCCCGTCTCGAAATTGGCCCTAAAGAGGACCTCAGCCGAGCCAGAGCAAGCCAGCAGGAAGAAGACCTGCCATCTCATTCAGCGAATCCATGCTGTTTGCGATGGTGCGCGGCGTCGTAACGCTGCGTGGTTTTGAAGTGCTCATAACGGCCGTCGCCAGAAACATCGCGCAGCCGCGAACTGAGTGTCTGCAATTCAGGAGCGGTCATGGGTTTGAAACTGCGAGCCATGGCAAGGGCGCGGTTGAGGTCTTCCATGTTTGCCAGGCCCACAACCTGAGTGCTGATGGGCTGCGACAGGAAGTAGCGATAGCACTCTTCCACAGTCACCACACCATCCTTCAGCATCCGCGCATCGCCGCCACAACCCTTCATGCCGATCACTCCAATCCCGCGCTTTGCACATTCCGGCATTACTTCGTGCCGGAAGCTTTCGAAGCGATAGTCCATGACATTGTTGGGCATCTGGCAGGCATCAAAGGCGAAATTGAGAGCCAGCATCTTGCGATGAATGCTCGGATGTTTGTGGCCGGTAAAACCGATGAAGCGGATCTTGCCCTGTTTCTTCGCCTCGATGGCAGCACGTAGCCCGCCCTTTTCCTGGATCATTTCAGGGTCGTTATAGTAGTTGCACTCGTGGAATTGCCACAAGTCGATCACATCGGTCTTCAGGCGGCGCAGACTGTCTTCCAGATGCTTCATCGCGCCCGCGTAATCACGATCGCAAACCTTGGTCATAAGGAAAGCCTTCTTGCGATAGCCATCCATTGCAAGGGCCTTGCCCATCACTTCTTCCGCCCGGCCATCGTGATAATCCCAGGCATTGTCCATAAAGGTGATGCCGTTGTCGATGGCGGCGTGGACGAGGCGGAAGGATTCGCTCTCTTCCTTGGGGCGAGCCTGATGGTGGCCTCCAAGCCCAAGGATCGAAACCTGAACTCCGGTCTTGCCGAGCGGACGAGTAGGAATGCCGGATGCGGCAGATTGCGCTAGCGGCACTGCCGCTGCGCTGGCGATAAAACCACGTCTTGAAGGTGTCATCTGGAAACTTGCTCCTTGTCACGGTAATTGTATAGCGCCACGCGCTGGCCCGACTTCTGGGCAGCATAAACACTGTCGATCATAGCGATACTCCAACGTCCATCTTCTTCGTTGCAGCATGGCTTCGAGTTGCCTTCGATAGCGCGAAGCAGATCGGCCACCATGAGTGCATTGGCTATCTCCGGGCCAGTGTGAATCCCTGGATCTGGCGTAGCCGGGATCGCTTCCCATGAGTGCTTCGCGTCGGGAAGCCAGGCGGGAGATCGCAGGATATGAAGTCCGCCATCGGGGTAGATTCCATTCGGGAGAAAGATCACACCCCTGCTGCCGTATATCCATGTCCCAAAGCGTAGCGGATGTGTGTCGGCAACAGCGCGAGAGGAAAAGTATCCATGTACACCTCCAGCAAAAGCAAAGATGGCGCTGATTTGTTTGCCTGCCACCGGGCCAATATTTTCGGTGGGTTGTGTAACATCGCCTTTGCCGATCTCCCGGCCATTGGTTGTGACGTGGGCCGTTGTCCATTCGGGATTGCCGAGAAAGAAGCGCATCATGTCAAAGAGGTGTGAGCCAAGCACCATCATGTCTTCACCGCCAGCGCGTTTGTCTTCTTTGCCTCGCGAGCGGATCTCCTGTATCTCCCCAATTTCACCCGCTTCGATCAGTGACTTCGCCTTCAGCGCAAATGGCGAAGTCCGCATCTGATGGGCAATCTGGAGTTTCACGTTGTTGTGCCTCACAGCTGCCACAATGCGATCGGCATCAGCCAGATTCTCCGCAAAGGGTTTCTCCATATAGATATGCGCGCCAGCCTCGGCGGCGGCACTCACCATAGCTACTCGCTGGTCGGTCCAGCGAGGGCCGATGCCTACGATCCCGGGCTTTTCTTTTCGCAGCATCTCCCGGTAGTCGCTGTAGGCCCTCGTAGCGCCAGTGCGTTTCGCAGCTGCAAGCCTGCCAGCCTCATCAGCATCGGCAATTGCAACCAAATCCATGTTGTCGAAAGCACGCCAGACGGTGTCAATGCCGTGGCCATAGTTGCCACGGCCCGTGTGGCCGATGACGGCAACCCGGTACCGTTTAGATGCGGCAGCGAGTGACAGCCCGGCCAAGGCTACAAAACTACGACGCGAATTTACAAGCATCAATGCCCCATCACCTCTTGGCTTTAGATTCTATTCAAATTCACTGACAACGTATAGAATCCCTAACATGACTCGTCGCGATTTCCTCGATAGCGCCAGGTGCATTGCCACTGCAGGCGTAGCCGCTCTTTGCTCACCAGAAGGCCTTCTGGCGCAGGCTCGCGAAAAAGCCAAGCCACTCAATCTCAAGATCACCGACCTTAAAACCTTCATCGTCAATCGTGGAGGCAATAACGGAGTCAACTATGTCTTCGTGAAGATCTACACCAATCAGGGGCTCACAGGACTCGGCGAATGCTCTGTTACAAGCAAGGAAGCAACCGTCGCTGCCGCGATTGAAGAGCACAAGCGCTATCTGGTTGGGCGCGACCCGGCCGACATCGAGATGCACTGGCAAGCCATGTACCGCTGGCCCCGATGGCGCGGCGGCCCGATCCTGAACTCAGCCATCAGCGCTGTCGAGATCGCACTATGGGACATTCTCGGCCAGGCATTAGGCCAACCCATCTGGAAGCTGCTCGGCGGCCGCGCACGCGACCGGGTTCAGATGTACGTTCATGCAAGCGGCAATTCGCCCCAAGCTTATGCGCAAGCCTGGTTGCAGGCAAAGCAGGAGGGCTGGACCGGCTGCAAAGCCGCCTTCATCACAACACAAGGCGATGTAATTGACCCGGTGCGGTCTGTACGGGAGGGCATTGCCAATCTCAAGGCAGTGCGTCAGGCAGTGGGCGAAGACTTCCGCATTTGCATCGACGTACACGGCAAAACCACGCCAACGATGGCAATCGACTTTTGCCAGCGAGCCGAAGAGTACCACCCCTTCTTTGTAGAAGAAGCTACGCAAATCGAGGACCTCGATGAACTGGCCCATCTCCGCGCATCAACGAAAATTCCCCTGGCGACAGGCGAACGCCTCTTCACCAAATACGGCTTCGCGCCGCTCTGCCAGCGTCACCTCGTGGATTACGTGCAACCCGACGTCGTACACTGCGGCGGCATTCTGGAAATGAAAAAGATTGCCACGATAGCCGAGGCCTATCGCATTGAACTCGCACCGCACAATCCACAGAGCGAGGTAAGTACACTGGCCTCGCTGCATGTCGATTTCTCAACGCCTAATTTCGCAATCCAGGAGATCACGCATCGCGGCAACGAGCAGTATTGGAAAGACCTTTTCTACGGCGGCGGCATCAACTACGACAAGGGTTTCGCCGAAGCCCCGGATCGTCCGGGGCTTGGCGTCAACCTCGATGAAAAAGTAGCTGCGTTACGGCCCTATCAGCCGCACAACCGGCAGCAATTGCGCTTTCCGGATGGTGGAGTCGCAGATCACTAGGGAGCTAGCGGTACTCGTTCTGCAGCGCGTTGAGCGCATCCGCCCCAGGGCAAAGCTTCTCATAAGGAAGATCCCGCAGCGGAGTCTCTGATGTATCGTTCGCCTGATGCAGATCTGCCGAGTCACTCTCGATATAAAGCAGGCCCGTCAAAACCTGGCCCTCATTTTGATGCTGATCGAGATAAGCCGATACCTTGGCTCGATCGGTAGGATCGTAGTCTTTGGGTACAGACCGGAAGAGCACTGTGCTGCCATCATGCATCTTTACAGCAGTAGTGCCGGCATCAGTAATGTTCGCTACGATCTCATCAGCCTTGGGCACGAAGTCTGCCTCAATCATGTGCTGCGAAAAGCGGCGGGTGTGTAGATAGCTCTTGGTTGAGCCCGGGTGGTCGTTGAAAGTAACGCAAGGCGACACAACATCAATCAGGGCAAAGCCGCGATGGGCAATCGCAGCCCTGAGAATCGGCACTAATTGTTCTTTGTCACCAGAGAAGCTGCGGGCAACGAAAGTCGCACCCAGCGTCAGCGCCAGACGTACAGGGTCGATCGGGGCCATACGATTTACTTCGCCGCGCTTGCTCTTGGAGCCCATGTCAGCCGAGGCCGAGAATTGTCCTTTGGTCAGGCCATAGACACCGTTGTTCTCAAGCACATAGATCATATGCAAGTTACGACGAATCGCGTGACACAACTGCCCAAGACCAATCGACAACGAATCACCATCACCAGAGACACCGATGTAAGTGAGATCGCGGTTGGCCGCAATCGCACCAGCGGCAATAGCCGGCATACGGCCATGCGCCGAATTAAACCCATGCGCTCCACCCACAAAGTAAGTCGGAGTCTTTGAAGAACAGCCAATGCCGGAGAGCTTGGCGATGAGATGCGGAGGAATGGATTGTTCCCAAACAGCCCGGATAATGGCAGCGGTAATGGAGTCATGGCCGCAGCCTGCACACAACGTGGACATGGAACCTTCGTAATCGCGAACGGTTAGCCCAAGTGAATTACGTAGCGCAGTAGGATGCGCAGCAATCGGTTTTGTGATCGACGGCATTTAGGCGATCTCCTTCAGGATTTCTTCCACCAGATGGCCAGAACTCAGCGTGAAGCCGCTATATAAGAGCAAGCTCTTCATCTTGTCTTTGGCAATGCCGGTTTCGAGGGTCAACAGTGATTTCAGCTGGGCATCGCGGTTCTGCTCCACGATGAAGGTGATCGGATGAGAAGCGAGAAACTCCTCGACGCTTTCCGGGAATGGAAAGCCGCGAATCCGCATGTAATCGGCAGGCACACCCTGAGCGAACAACACGTCCTGAGCTTCGCGCACAGCAGGATCGCAGCCGCCGATCGAGATGATCCCGAACTTCGCGCCCTCGCGCTTTTCAACGATCGGAGCCGGAACAAATTTGGCTGCTGCCGAGTGCTTCTTGAGCAATCGATCCATTACTTCCTGATACTCTGCCGGGATCTCCGTATAGACGCCGAACTTGTTGTGGCCCGAGCCACGCACGAAGTAGGCACCCTTGGAATCCACGCCAGGCAGCGTGCGGGCCGGAACAAAATTCTCGTCTTCGTTGTTGTAACGCTGAAACTTGGCAATCTTGGCCAAGCCCTCAGAATCGAGCACTCTGCCACGATTGGGACGGTAGGAGTTGTCCCACTCAATCCGGGGAACAACCCAGTCGTTCATACCGATATCAAGATCGGAGAGCAACATCACCGGAGTTTGAAACTGCTCTGCCAGATCAAACGACTGCACCGCCATGTGGAAACACTCATTGGGGTCGGCAGGGAAGAGGAGGATATGCTTCGTGTCGCCGTGAGAAGCATAGGCGCATTCCAGAATGTCGCCTTGCTGCGTGCGCGTAGGCATGCCAGTGGAAGGGCCGACACGCTGTACATCGACAACAACAACTGGGATCTCGGCATAATAGGCCAGGCCCAGCAACTCGTTCATCAGCGAGATACCAGGGCCAGCCGTCGAGGTGAAGGATCGGGCGCCATTCCAGGAAGCCCCAATCACCATACCGATAGCGGCAAGTTCATCTTCAGCCTGCAAAATCAGAAAGTTATTCTTGCCAGTCTCTGGGTCTTTTCGGTAGTCTTCACAAAAGCTCTTAAAGGCGTCCATCACCGAGGTAGCCGGAGTAATCGGATACCAGGCCGCAACCGTAGCTCCCGCGTATACACATCCAAGCGCCGTGGCAGTATTGCCGTCAATCAGAATCTTGTCGCTGTTGGCATCCATCTTTTCAAGACGGAAAGGCATCGGGCAAGGATAATGATCTTTCGCATACTGATATCCAAGCAGGAGTGCTTTGGAATTGGAATCGCGCAAGGCCTTCTTCTTCGAGTACTTCTCGTCAAGAAGGGCATTCACCACGTCCATATCGATATCCAGCGCCGCGCAAAGGGCACCGGCATAGGCGATATTCTTCATCAGAATTCGTTCGCGTGGTTCACCAAAATGTTTGGTGCACATGTCGGCAAGCGGAATCCCGAAGTAGTTGATATCGTCTCGCAACAAGTCAGGGTCGAGAGGCCACGAGGAATCGTAAAGCAGATAGCCGCCAGACCGGAGCTCTTTGATGTCCCGGTCATAGGTCTGGCCGTTCATCGCCACCATCATGTCGTATTCCAGTGCGCGGGCCGCATAGCCGCGCTTGTTCACGCGAATCTCATACCAGGTGGGCAAACCCTGAATGTTGGAAGGAAACAGATTCTTTCCGCAAACAGGAATCCCCATCCGAAAGATTGCCTGCATCAGAAGGCCATTCGCGCTGGCCGATCCGGTGCCATTTACATTGGCCAGTTTGATCGCGAAATCGTTAACGCGAGTTTTGACTACGTCGTGCATGTCGCACCTGCATAAGGAAGAATCAGGGAGTACTTCTGCATGTCCCAGGCAGCAGTTGGGCAGCGTTCGGCACAGAGGCCACAGTGGACGCAAACATCTTCGTCCTTCACCATCAGACGCTGCGTGTGGGGAAGCGGGTCGGAGGCATAGAGTGCCTGCTCAAGATTGTTGGCCGGTGCAGATAGACGCTGGCGCAACTCCTCTTCCTCCCCGTCGCGGGTGATCGTCAGACACTGCACAGGGCAGATGTCGATACAGGCATCACACTCGATGCACTTCTTGGGGACAAACACCGTTTCGATGTCGCAATTGAGACAGCGTTGTGCCTCGCGCGCGGTCTGCTCGATATCAAAGCCTAGTTCGACTTCGACATTGAGTTGGCGGAAGCGTTCCGCCAGGTCCACGTGCTGCATCTTCTGGCGCTTGGATGGATTGTAATCGTTGTGATAACTCCACTCACTGATGCCCATCTTCTGGCTCACCAGGTTCATGCCCTGCGCAGGACGATCTTCGAGAGAGAGCCCCTGGCAATGGTTGTGGATCGAGATTGCTGCTTCATGGCCCTGAGCCACGGCCCAAATGATATTTTTGGGTCCAAAAGCTGCATCACCGCCGAAGAAAACACCCGGACGGGTGCTCTCGAAGGTCTTCTGATTGACTACGGGAATCTCCCATTCGTCAAACTCAATACCCAAATCGCGTTCAATCCAGGGGAATGCATTCTCCTGGCCAATTGCGAGAATCACATCGTCAGCCGGGAAGAAAATGGTTTCGACAACCTTGGATCGCTTCGCCTGAGCATCCCATTCGAGGCGTTCAAATTCCATGCCCTTAAGCACGCCATCTTCAACCACAAAACGCTTGGGCGCATGATTGATGATGATCTCCACGCCTTCTTCTTCGGCATCGTCCAATTCCCACGGAGACGCCTTGAAGTACCCACGAGGGCGACGGGCCATTACCTTGATGTCGGAACCGCCCATGCGGCGCGAGGTGCGGCAGCAATCCATGGCGGTGTTGCCCACGCCAATGATCAGGACTCTTTCCCCAATCGACTCTGTATGGCCGAATGCGACAGACTCGAGCCAGTCGATCCCAAGGTGGATACGATCTGTGTCATAGCGTCCGGGGATATCGAGGTTCTTGCCACGTGGAGCACCTGAGCCCACAAAGATGGCGTCGTAGCCATCATCGATCAGGCTCTTCAAGCTTTGCACCGGAGAGTTGTAGCGGATATCGACACCCATGTCGATGATCATGCCAATCTCTTCGTCCAGTACTTTTTCCGGCAAGCG
>JAPKYY010000971.1 GCA_026394095.1 Acidobacteriota bacterium
GGGTGGAGATGGCTTGCCGGTTGCGGAAGTTGCCGGCCCGGCCAGAGACGAGCTGGCTGGGTGGTGCGCCGCTGGCTGAGTTTGAGGCGTGGTTTGTCGACTGGTTGCCGGGAGTTTTGCGCGATTCTAAGTAGTGAATGACGCCTGAAGAATTTCGGACTTACGGTTACGCTGCGATCGACTGGGTCGCGCACTTTCTCGAGCATACGCGGGAGTATCCGGTGCTGCCGGATGTGGAGCCGGGTTCGCTTGTCGATCACTTGCCGAAGGCTGGGCCCGAGCAGGGTGAAGACTTCACGCAGATCCTTGAGGATTTTGAGCGCGAGATCGTGCCGCGTAGTACGCACTGGAATCACCCGCGATTTATGGGGTACTTTGCGAATTCCTCACCCGGTGAGGGGATCCTTGCAGAGATGCTGGCTGCGGCGCTGAACCCGAATGGGATGCTGTGGAAGAGTTCGCCGGCGGCGACCGAGCTCGAAGAAGTAACGCTCGAATGGTTGCGGCAGTGGATGGGCTTATCGGATTTCTGGTTCGGGCAGATTTTGGATACCGCGTCGACGAGTACGTTTCATGCCATTGTTGCTGCGCGGGTTCGCAAGGGTGCAGCAAGTGGGCCGCTTACGCTTTATGCGAGCAAACACGCGCATAGCTCGATTGAGAAGGGAGCAATGGCGGCCTGGGTGGCGCGGGAGAACGTGCGGCTGATTGATGTCGATGATGAGTTCCGGATGCGGGTGGATTTGCTGGAGGCGGCAATTGCCGAGGATGTGGCGGCGGGGAAGGTGCCGTTTTGTGTGATCCCGACGGTGGGGACGACGAGCGTCGCGAGTATTGACCCGGTGCGGGAGGTGTTGGCGGTGGGGCGGCGGCACGGGATGTGGGTGCATGTGGATTGCGCCTACGGGGGGAGTACGGCAGTGGATCCTCGTTATCAGCCCTTGCTCGATGGGGTGGATGAGGCGGATTCGCTGGTGGTGAACCCGCATAAGTGGTTGTTTGTGCCGATGGATTTGAGTGTGTTTTATTGCCGCAACAAGGAATGGTTGCGCGATGCTTTTTCGCTGGTGCCGGAGTATTTGCGGACGGCAGGCGACGACCGGGCGCTGAATTATCACGAGTATGGTTTGCCGCTGGGACGGCGATTCCGGTCGCTGAAGTTGTGGTTTACGATGCGGTCGTTTGGGCGGGTGAAGCTGGCGGCGATGATTCATGAGCAGATTGAGGCGGCCAAGTGGTTGGCGGCGACGATTGCGGCGCATCCGGATTATGAGGTGTGTGCGCCGGTGCATTTTTCGCTGGTGGTATTCCGGCATCGGGCGGGGGATGAGTTTAACCAGCGTCTGCTTGAGGCGGTGAATGCGAGTGGGGAGGTTCTGCTTTCGCCCAATGTGTTGCGGGGGCAGAAGGTGATTCGTCTGGCGATTGGGAATATTCAGACCAATCGCGGGGATCTGGCGTCTGTTTGGGCTCTCTTACAAGAGAAAGCAGTAGAACTGAAGACTTGACAGGCCTCCCAATATAAAATGGGCAACACATGCAAATCTCGCCTGATGGAACAGGCCAGGAAAAGCGCCACGGAACGCGCCTAGATTCCTGGAAGGAAATCGCCGCATACCTGAACCGCGATATTCGCACCGTGCAGCGTTGGGAAAAAACCGCCAAGCTGCCAGTGAAGCGTCTGCAAACGCCAGGCCTGCGTGCTGTTTTTGCCTACACCGAAGAACTTGACCAGTGGCTGAAGCTTCAGAACCCGGAATCCCCTGTTGCGCCTCCCCGGAATTACCGGTGGCTCGCCCTTGGTGGGGTTGCTGCTCTGGTTACGGTGCTCGGCTTTGTCTGGGTCTCCCGCCCGAAGCCATCGATCCCGCTAAACCCTCGGCCGATCACGTCAGAGCCTTTTATCGAACGGGACCCGAGCTTCTCTCCTGATGGCATGAATGTTACATATTCAGCCCCTACCCAAAATTCGCCGTTCAACATCTTCGTGCGCCCGATCAACGGCGGCTCTCCGGTACAGTTGACAGACCATCCGCAGGAGAATCGTTCTCCGGCCTGGTCTCCTGACGGCTCGCGGATTGCCTTTCTCCGTGGCAATCTCGCCCAGAAGGCCAGTTTGATGTTGATTCCTGCCCTGGGCGGCGAAGAAACCAAACTGGTGGAGATCGCACCCCATCCCGCGCGCCGATTCCTGAATATTGGACGGCTGCTGGCGTGGTCACCCGATGGCAAACACATTGCGTTTCCGGACCGTGGAGAGAGCCTTTCGGCCCCCATCTACCTCTTTGACGTGGAATCGCGAGAAAGAAAACAACTCAGCTTTCCCTCACCTACAGAGCACGATATCGAGCCGTCTTTCTCCCCTGATGGCCGTACGCTTTTGTTTACCCGCGCCATAAACGAACTGACTTCCACCGTCATGATGCAGCCGCTGAATGCCTCGATGCAGCCGGATGGGCCGCCACGCAAAATTGCAGGAGTCGGGCCGTGGAATGCCTCGCCTGTGTGGTTACCCTCTACGAAAGATATCCTTTTCTGCAGCGGCGCTTTTCCGAGGCTCTTTCTTTACCGGGTTCCTTCTGACGGCTCCTCCGCACCGCTGCCCTACGCCATTACCGGCGACCACTCCATGCAGCTTGCATATCATGCTGGAAGCGGCCGCCTGATTTCTCGCAACAACCGGATTCAGAACGACATCATCCGTTTCTCACTTGAGAACCCCAAACAAGCCAAGGTGATCATCCAGTCGAGTTTTGTGGATCGAAGCCCTGCTTATTCCCCGGATGGATCGCAGATTGCATTTATCTCAGACCGCACCGGTAAGCGGCAAATTTGGGTTTCTGATGCCAATGGAGCGAATCCAATCGCCTGGACGCGTGACATGGAGGTAGACGGGCTGCGGCCAGACTGGTCTCCCGACGGCAAAAAACTCCTGTTTGTTGCCAGCGCACCTGGCATGAGCCAGGTCTTTTCTGTAGACAGCGATACACGCAAATCAACACGTCTCTCCAACGATTCGCTCGAATATGTAAATGCGCGCTATTCCCGAGATGGCAAGACGATTTACGCTTGGGTCAAAGAGAACGGCTCCAACGTAATCTATTCGATGCCTTCCGAGGGAGGAAAAGCTCGCCCGATGGGTCTCAAGGGGGGAGCGATTCTCGGTGAATCTCCGGATGGGCAATCTCTTTATTTTTTTGGCAGCAAACCAGACCGCTCCCGGTGGCTAAAGCGGGCCTCGCTCGACGGGAAAACCGTGGATTGGGTGGCAAACGTTCCCCTGGTGGAAAATTCAGCACTGACGCGGCAAGGGATTATGTACTACGAAGTCAAGTCTGGAGAGGCGACCATTTTTTTGATTCCGTTTTCTGGGACCCCAAAACAGATTCAAAAGTATGAGATCGAAGACGCCCGGGGACTCTCGGTGTCGCCAGATTCCAAATTCATTCTCTGCACCCGGGTTCAGCCGCAAATTGCGGACCTTTACCTGGTTGAAAACGTTCGTTAACACACGCGGCACGAGACGACATTGCCTGTTTTCCCCTGACATTTCAACAATTTCGCCTCCGACCACTTGGAGCTGAGTTCGAACCCGCCATAAGCTTAGCCTCATGGTTACAAACGGCTGGGACACAGTTTACGCACTTTCTTTCGATTGCCTTAACCAGCAATTCGCGACAGATTCATTAGCATTTCCTAATGAGGTTCAGGCCTCTGGGTCGTCGAGCCCCTTTGCCATCCAGGCAAATCTCGGAGCGTGGAAAGCGTTTACGGGTGGCTCAGCGCAACTACTGAATGTTCAGATCCCGGTTGTCTCGGGGACGCTCAACGACCAGGACAAGGGAAGCTTCGACCTCAGCGGAGTCGTTCTCAGCTACGATCTTTCGCTTGAGTTGCTCTCCCAGCCGAATACCCTGTCGCTGAGCCTGAGCATCCCCACCCTCACGGCCGTCGAGGTTTTGCAGCCCGGTTCTTTGAGCGAGCTCCAGCAGGTGGGCCTGTTGGCCGGCGTCGCCTCTTACCTGGGCGCCAACGCGAAGGCGATCAACTACGCTTTTGCCTCGGTTGACCTTGGGGCGCAATCGGGCACCTCCTGGCTCACGCCCAAAGCTTGTAACTACACCACCTTCGACAACTTTCTTGTCATTCTGGCCAGCGTCCACAGCTCCGACATCTCAAAGCTGACGCCCACGGCTGATTCCACAATGCTGGCTCCGGGCAATACGGCCGCGATGCTGATTGATCCAGGCTGCTTTCTTGAGTATGGCGTCATGCCCACGCTTCCTGGCCAGTTGGGGATTCCTGCCTCCCCCATGCCCTTTGCCATGAGCCCGACCACAAGTCCTGCCATCATCTGTACTCAAGAAGTTAGCCTGCCCTCTGTGAAAGTGGGAGCGATTGATTACAGCCCGAAGCTGATCCAGTACAACATGTCACTTGCGGGGTCTGTCCTAACGACCGAGGCAGTGGTGAGCTGCTCGCTCAAACTTGGCATCGAAGCTGGCTTCTCGATTACCACTATCAATTCTGCAGGCTTCAACCCGGCTACGCATTCGCTGCAATTCACCCCCGAGGCCAAGCCTGTTGTTACCAAATCCGATAAGGTGCCAATCCTCGACGAGGTTTTGATAGCCGCTTTCGGAGAGATTATCGAATCGATCGTCCCAATTGTTGCCAGCGCTATCGCCAATTCTCTGGCCAAAGCGCTTGCGAAATCCGATCTCAGCACTTTGCCGGCCGAGTCTGTCACCTGGGCGGCTGCCGGAAAATTCAATGTTTCAACGGCTGGCATCGCCCAGTCGGTCTATTACCAGGGCACCTGGGCTTAGACCTAACAAACCAACCATCAGGAGGAAATCAATCATGTCAACAGCAGTCGCAACAGAACCAACACGCATCAAGCTACCGGGAATTAACACACCCCCAAAGAAGGCCTCTCCCGCACTCAAGACAGGGCTTACCGATGTCGTCACCGCCGATATCGGAAGCTGGGACACCGCATTTGCGGTGCAGGTGCAATACGTCAATCAGGCCATTGCCGCAGCGAACATTTCGCCCACCCAGTTCACACAGACCGACAGCACCATGCCAGCTACGCTGAGCGGGACTTTCGGCACGTGGCAAATCTCCAATGGTGGCAGTGGAGAACTGATCGAAATGACGATTCCGATCACCACCACACAGCTCACATATGGCGGCAATACCGAAACGCTGTCCAATCTGCAGGCCATCATCCTGGTGAATCTCACCTACGTGGCGCAAACCAGCGGGCCGGGCAATAATCTGGTCATCCAACCGAATACGACCAATGATCCAACGGTCTCAGTGCGCAATGTGGTGCAGGCTGGCACCAATCAACCGGCAGACCCGAACTCCCTCAAGCAAGCCATCATCACGGCGCTACTCACCGAATGGTTCAACGCAAACGTAACGGATTTTACCTACGTTTTCAACACCGTCAATCTGAACCAGCAGATTGATACGTCCTGGTCCTGGCTGGTGCCCACCTCGGTTTCCTATGCCTTCGCTGCCGATCCTGGCGGCAATTTGAATAATTCTGTCTTTGCTGTGCTCTGCATGACGGAGAACCGTCCGGCTCCGTCCTCTGAGGTTTCCAGTGGAGTGATTCCTGCTGCAGCTCAGGCGGGATTTGTCATTTCAAGTTCACTGTATCTGCAATCTCTCGTTTTGCCTGGGCTTCCCGGCATGTTTGTGAATGCCACGGCAGCTGATTTCTTTTTTGACCCGGCCGCCGCGGAAATTCGAAACGTGGCCGACATCCAGATGTCTCCGGTATCGATGAACGGAAGCGATCGGGAGACGACAATTCCTGAAGGTGAGTTCAGCCTCACGATGGCCGGGTCTGAAATTGTGATCGCAATCAAGCAGGCCAGACTCACGTACTCGCCTGGGATCGATATTGTGATCAGCTACACGTCTTACTTTCAGTTGGCCTTGCAGCCTCAAACGGGTGGGACCCAAACGATTATTTATCAGAGCTCTACCGTTCCGGGACATGAGACCCCTGATGTAGATCACGACGTAGAGGTATCCACGGGGGTCCAGATCGCCGAAGGAGTTGCCAGCCTTATCGCAGCCGGTATTGGCGCTGCCGTTGGCTTTGGAGGGCCCTTTGCAAGCACGGCCGCGAAGATGATTGTTGCCGCCATAATAGCCATCGCTCTAAACGCAATCACCAACATTCCTCAGTGGATGGCGATTGTTGCCGGCAAAAAGTGGGACGAGTTGCCTACGATTGACCTTATGCTCACAAACGCAACAGACCCGGTGGATTGGCCCGGCGGAAGCACCTTTAACCCGACCGTAGTTGAGATCAACACGAACTTTGTACTCGGCGGGACGATGTTTACCACTTAACGGAGAAAGTTTTATGCGCAACCTATTTCTATTGCTTAGCCTGACGGCAATCCCGCTCTCTGCGGGATTGCTACCCGGAAACCCGACGCCCGCCACTGTGCTGATCAGTGCTGGCGGTCAGAATCAGTTTCTGACTCCGTCGTTTACGACGCGTAGTCTTGGTGCTGACACAGTTTATGATTTCAGCGCCTCCAGTGCCTTTCAGAACGTGGCGTTCACGATCACCGGGACTCTCAATCCAGACCCGTGGCTGGACTGGACAATCGAGGTGCTGACACTCAACCAGACTGGCTTCACACCGATCAGTGTGAGCCTTTCGTTTGGGACGATTGGTGGGCCTTACAACACCCTTACTTCCTCATTCAGCGGCACGCTCAAAGACATACAGGGTAATGGTGGCGGGTTTACCAATTTCAGCCACACCCCCTTTATCAATCTGACGAATCAGAACAGTCTGATCCAGGGCACCGATTGCGCCATCCTGGGGGTTTCCTCAGCGAACCAGGTGCACTCGTGTGGGGTCTTCGGCCCGGTTAGCGCTGGTGTGGCCACTACGGCTACACCTACGCTTGGCTTCACTCTGGCAGGCAGTCTGGTCTACAACGATCTGGTGACTTACACAGGCCGCCTGACGCTCGAAAATCTGACCGATGGTGGGGGGACGACAGTGCCTGAACCGGCCTCGATCATTTTCTCTTGCGGTGGCCTGGCAGGGCTCATCTGTGTTCGGCACCGTGATATTCTTGCCAGACATCTATGGCGAAGCAAGAAACCGACAAACTAAATGAATTGATGCACGGAGCCGCGCTAAGCAGGGCCATCTGTACTGCAGCCGAGCTTGGCATCGCCGACCAGATTGAGACGGGCAAACCCCGTCCGGTTTCGGAATTGGCGGTGGCGAGTGGCTGTCAGACAGAGGCCCTGCACCGCATGATGCGATTCCTGGCCAGCCAGGGATTGTTTCGAGAAGTGGGTGAGGGCGCCTTCGATCATACGCCTTTGTCGGCTGTGCTGCGTCAGGATGCCGTTGGCTCCTATCGAGCCGGCGCGCGGATGTTTCATCATATGTTCGCAGGCTGGGATGGCTTGTTTCATGCAGTCAAAACAGGCACACCCGGCTTTGACTCGGTTTTTGGTAAACCCATATTCGACTATGTTGGGGAACACCCGGAATTGGGGCCGATTCTCGATGCAGGCATGACCAGCATTCACGGCTATGAAACCGAAGCTATGCTCGATGCCTATGATTTCAGCGGTATTTCGGTGTTGGCCGATATTGGTGGCGGGAATGGATCTTTGATCAGCGGGGTGCTGAAGCGGTATCCGGCGATGCGAGGGTTGTTGTTTGATCTGGGGCACGTGATGGGGCGGGCAAAGGCGAATCTTGAGGCCGGTGGGCTGGCTGAGCGCTGCTCTGTAATGGAGGGGAGTTTTTTTGAGACTGTTCCGGCGAGTGCCGATGCATATCTGTTCCGCCATATCATTCACGACTGGACCGATGAGCAGTGCGTGCAGATCCTTGGGCATTGCCGGAAGGTGATTCCGGATGGGGGACGATTACTGGTGGTGGAATGTGTGGTGCCTGAGGGCAACGAGCCGTCTATATCGAAGGCTTTCGACATGACGATGATGACGTTTCCGGGTGGGCTTGAGCGGACTGAGAAGCAGTTTCGGAAGTTGTTTGAGATGTCCGGGTTTAAGCTGACTTCGGTAACTCCTACCTCGTCCATGGTGAGCGTGGTGGAGGGGAAGCCGGTTTAAGCTAAGAAGCCTTAAGCTGCTGGGCGTCCTGGCTGGCGGGTTCTGCTGGCTTGGCTGAATCCGACGAGTGGCGAGAGAGACGGAGTATTTGTGTCTCAAGGGCCATCAGGCTGTGCTGGATATCTTCCTGTTGACGGGATTCAACGGCATCCATGAGGCGCATGGCGCTCTCTGCGACGCTGACGGCGGCGATGCGTTCTGCGGCTGACCGCATTTTGCGTACTTCGCGCTCTAGTGCCGGGCGGTCGTTGCGGGCGACGGCAGTCTGGATCTTCTCTAGACGCTCCGGGGCCATCTGCAGGAATAGCAGGAGCATGCCCTCAAAGAGATTCGTATCGTTATCGGTGAGGCGAGCGGCGAGGCCACGGTCAATAGCCTGGAGTGAGGGGGCTTCGGGAGCCGGTTGGGCTTCTCTGGCTTGCGCTGTTGCTTCTACCGGTTCGGGTTTGGCTGGCGCGGCTTCAGCGCTGGCATCCAGGTAGCGCATGATTGTGTGAACCAGCGTGGCTGGATTGACGGGCTTGGATGCGTAATCGTTCATGCCGGCTTCGATGCAGCGCTCGCGGTCTCCGGTCATGGCGTGGGCGGTCATGGCGATGATTGGGAGATCGGTAAGGCGGAGTTCTGAGCGGATCTTACGCGTCGCTTCAATGCCGTCCATGTAAGGCATCTGAACGTCCATCAACACGAGGTCGTACTTGCCTTTCTGGAGGGCTGAGAGGGCCTCAAGGCCATTGGCGGCAATATCGACGTGGAAGCCGCGCTTGGAGAGAATGGCGAGGACCACCTTCTGGTTGACTGCGTTGTCTTCGACCAGAAGAATCTCCGGGGTACGGCCGTCGAGGGATACGCGCTCGGGGCCGCTGTCTTTGGTTTCGGCAACGGCTCGCCTGGATTTCTGAGCAACTTCAAGCGGGATGCGGACAAAGAACTTACTGCCCTGGCCTTCGCTGCTCTCAACCCAAATTCGACCACCGAACATTTCGACTAGGCGACGAGTGATCGTAAGGCCCAGACCGGTGCCGCCAAAGCGGCGTGTGATACTTCCATCGGCTTGGGTGAACTTGTCGAAGATTTTATCGAGCTTGTCCGAGGGGATGCCTACACCGGTGTCTTCGACGATCAGATCGAATTCGGTTCGGCCTTCTTTGCCGTCGGTTGCGGTACGCAGGATTACGCGTACGTGGCCGGATTCAGTGAACTTGATGGCGTTGCTGAGCAGGTTGCCAATCACCTGTCGCAGGCGCATGGGGTCGCCATAAACAGTGTCGGCGACTTCAGGGGCGACATCAGCCATGAGATCGATGCGCTTCTGCCGGGCACGAACCTGATGCGTCTTAATCGCTTCGTTGACTACAGACTTGAGCTGGAAGGGGATTCGCTCAAGCCCCATCTTGCCGCTTTCGATCTTGGACAGATCGAGGATGTCATTGAGCAGGGCAAGCAGGGAGTGGGCGCAACGCTGGGCGGTTTCGAGTTCTTCGCGCTGCTCGCCAGAAAGCGAGCTCTCGAGCACAACGTCGAGCATGCCGAGGATGCCATTCATTGGAGTGCGAAGCTCGTGCGACATGTTGGCCAGGAATTCGCTTTTGGCCTGGCTGGCGGCGAGGGCTCGCTCCATGGCTTCGCGTAAGGCGTCGGTGCGTTGCTGGATGCGGGCTTCGAGCATCTCGCGGTGCTCGGCGATTTGACGGTCGCGCTCTTTGAGCGCCTGAATCGTTTCGTTGAAGACTTCGCCGACGAACTGGATTTCGTCGCCCGTGCGGCTGACCTGGATTTTTTCGAGTTGGCCGAGCTGCGCTTTCTTCATGCCGGCTGCCAGATTTTGCAGCGGCTTGGCCATTAAGGTGACAGTGAAGCGCCCAATCGCGAGGCCCACAAGCAGCAAAATCGCCAACATGAGGGCACCCTTGCCCCAGTCAAACATGTTGTTGTGGACGTCGTAGCCGATATTGACGAGGATGACCCAGAACACCAAAACCGATGTGAACATCGAGAATTTGGTGGCGAGTGATCGTGATTGAGTGCTTTTGCGCAAAGAGGTCTCGATTTCGTTCTCTAGCCTTCTAAGGTGTTTCGGCAGTTCTAGTCTGCCACTTTATGCCTTGTAAACCCATCGGGGTAAATACTTAGTACTTCTAAGGGCCAAGTCTCAAAGCCGGCTTTGTTAGACTTCGAAAAGATGGCTATTTCTCCCCGCCTGGCAACTACCCTCTGCGGGATTCCTTTGACCAACCCAGTTCTCGCCGCATCCGGTACTTTTGCCTATGGCATCGAGTTTGCCGAAATTGTCGACCTGAATCTTATCGGTGGGATTGTAGTGAAAGGTTTAAGCCGAGAGCCGATTGAGGGCAATAAACCGCCAAGATTGTGGGAAACAGCGTCTGGAATGATGAATTCCATCGGTTTGCAGAATATCGGTGTGCGGGAATTTGTCCGTACGAAGCTGCCGGGGCTTCGAAAATATCAGACAAAAGTATTCGCTAATGTTTTCGGCTACGACCCTGAAGACTATTTCGAGGTGATCCGGGTGCTGGAGGATGCCGAGGGGATTGCGGCTTACGAGTTGAACGTCTCTTGCCCGAACACCAAACATGGGGGGATCTTCTTCTCGTCGGACCCTGTATTGCTAGGCGGGCTGGTGGGGGAGATCCGGAAGTTGACCCAGCGTCCCCTGATCGTGAAGCTATCGCCGAATGTCGCGAAGATCGACCCGCTGGCCAAGGCGGCCGAGGCAGCGGGCGCGGATGCGATTTCGTTGATCAACACGGTGATCTCGCTGGCTATTGATGCCCGTACGCGCAAGCCGCGGATTGGCGCTGGCTTTGGGGGCTTGAGCGGACCGGCGGTGAAGCCGATTGCGCTGCGGTTGGTGCATGAGGCGGCCAAGGCTGTGAAAATCCCGGTGGTGGGACTGGGCGGGATTGCGACCGGCGAGGATGCAGCGGAGTTTCTGATTGCGGGGGCGAGTGCGGTGGAGGTGGGAACGGCAACGTTCTGGGACCCGGAGGCCCCGGCCCGCATCGCGCGTGAGCTTGAAAAATTTTGTAGAGAAGAGAACGTAGCGCGTGTCAGTGACCTCACGGGTACGCTACAGTTTTGAACATGCGTAATGTGATCTCAACCGAGGCCGCGCCCAAGGCGATTGGCCCTTATTCGCAGGCGATTGTCTATAACGGTATTGCTTATTTGAGTGGGCAGATTCCGCTGGATCCGGCGACGGGGACGCTGGTGGAGGGCGGTATTGAGGAGCAGACGGTAAGGGTGCTCGAGAATCTGGGAGCGGTGCTGGCGGCTTGCGGGTCGAGCTACGGGCAGGTGTTGAAGACGACGATCTTCGTTAAAGACATGAATGACTTTGCGAAGGTGAACGAGATCTACGGGCGGTATTTCAGCGTGGAGCCGCCAGCGCGGGCGACGGTTGAGGCCGCGAGGTTGCCACGCGATGTACGTGTTGAGATTGAAGCGATTGCCGCTGTAAGCTAGGGCTTCTTGGCCGGCTCGGTGGGTGGCAGATCGGGGTGCGAGGAGAACTGCTTTTGCGGGGGGGAGAGCTTGATCTGGATGGTGCGCTCTTCTTCGCTGACTTCAAAGGTGCCGCCGAAGGTCTGGTAGTTTCTTGCAATGACCTGCACCAGGATTTCGCCTTGCGGAATCGGTGGGATCTTAACCCAGCCTTCGGAGTTGGTGCGCATTTCCCAGCTCTTGATGACTTTCTTGCCGAGTTTGGTGACGCTGCGGCCCTTGAGGAAGCGGACGATCACGCCGGCGCGGTCTACAGGCTTGCCGATGTCGTTGGTAACCTCGACACGGATCGTGGTCATAGGGGTGTCGGCAAAGG
>JAPKYY010000602.1 GCA_026394095.1 Acidobacteriota bacterium
AATCTGGGCACCAGCTATCACGCCTTGCAGCTATCGGTTGAGAAACGATTCTCCACGGTATTGTCGCTGCATGCAAACTACACAAAGTCGAAGTTGATGAGCGAGTGTTCGGCAATTGGTGGCGGCAACTCAGGGGACGCCTGCGCGACGGAATATAGACTGGGCCGCTTCAACCGGCGCCTGGATCGTTCGATCGATCAGGACGATGTAGCCAGCCGTATGGTGATTTCCGGGGTTTACGAATTGCCATTCGGCAAAGGCAAGCGTTTTCTGGATAAAGCTCCAAAGCTGGTAAATGGAGTGCTGGGTGGCTGGCAGATGAACGGTATTGGAACCTTTCAGTCCGGGCTGCCGCTGGCCATACGGGGTGCCAACAATTTTAGCGGCATCAATTTCCCGAACGTTTTGCGTGACCCAACCTTGCCTGCAGACCAGAGAACACCGGTTCGATGGTTTGACCTCGAAGCCTTTGCCAACCCGGCCAACTTTACGATCGGAAATGCTCCCCGGACACTGCCTCGTACGCGGGCACCGGGCTTGACAGATTTGAGCTTCTCCCTGTTCAAGACATTCTCGATCAAAGAGCGCTTCAAGCTGGAGGCACGCGCAGAGTTCTTCAACGCGCTCAACACGGTGAATTACAACGCACCGAACCTTACCTTTACGCCGAATGCTGCAGGACAGAATGTCAACGCTAATTTTGGACGCATTCTCGGCTCTCTCGAAGCGCGACGCTCCCAACTAGGATTGAGGATGACCTTTTAGAGATGCAACGACGACATTTTTTACTCCAGTCGCTGGCCGCCGCCGGCAAGGCGAAGGCGCCTCAGATTCTTCTGCGCAGCTCCTGGCAGAGCGTCAACATCGGCGACATCGGGCATACGCCCGGTGCGCTGAGTTTGCTTGAGAAGCACTTCCCTGAGGCAGAGATTACGCTTTGGCCGGGAGAGCTCGGGCATGGGTCACGCGATTTGCTGACCAAGGGCTACCCGCAGCTGAAGATCGTTGAGGGCGGCATCGGCAAAGACGGCAAACCGAATAATGCAGAGCTTGCCAGGGCATGGCAGGAAGCTGATCTCTATCTCAGCGGATCTGGCTCGAATTTCCCGGCCAGCAATCATGCACTCGCTTTCCAGGATGCCACCGGCAAACCCCTCGGCGTCTTTGGCGTAACGAGTGATCCTGTCTCAGGGCTTGGCGAGCAACGGGACCCGGAGGGCGGCACGCTCAAGAGTCTTCGCGAGCGGGCGATGAAGCTGCCGCAGAATCACTTGCCGGCTGACTTGCGCAAAGTGATCGACCGATCGGCCTTCTTCTTTTGCCGCGATACCATTACTCGCGATTATCTGAAGGCACAGAAGGTGAAGACGCCCGTACTTGAGTTTGGGCCGGATGCGCAGCTGGGGATGCACTTGCGTGATGATGCCAAGGGATTGGCCTGGCTTGCATCGCATGAACTGAAGCCCCAGAAATTCGTATGCGTGATTCCACGATTGCGCTACACACCCTATTACAAGATCCGGAAAACAGCGCGTGTAGCCGACGATGACATCAAGGACGCCATCAACAACCGCACAGTTGAGCAGGATCATGCCAAGCTGCGCGAGATGATAACGGCCTATATCAAGGCCACCGGAAACAAGGTGATGGTGTGCGCCGAGATGACCTATGAGGTGGAGCTAGGTAAAGAGGCTGTGGTAGATCCGCTGCCAGCCGAGATCCGCAAGAACGTAGTGTGGCGCGACACTTACTGGCTGCCCGACGAGGCGGCTTCGATCTATTCTCAGGCTCAGGCAGTGATCAGCATGGAGTGTCATTCCCCGTTGATCTCACTGCATGTTGGGACGCCCACCTTCTATGTGCGGCAACCCACCGATACGATCAAAGGGCAGATGTATCGCGACTTTGGCGCCAGCTACTGGTTCTTTGAAGTAGATGAAACTTCGGGCCGTGAATTGTGGTCGCGCCTCGAGAAAATCGTCAAAGACCCGCAAGCAGCAAAGGCGAAAGTGAAGTCGATCATGGCCACGGTTGAGGCTCGACAGAAGCGCATGGTAGATGTGGCGCGAGCTACGATTTCCGGTCGTCCGCGTGGTAGTGCTGGAATTCCGGGAGCGCCCAACAAATAAGTATTGAGCCAAGCATGCAGAGTGCGCCGCCCATCACCACCGAGGGGCCAAGCCCCATGAGCCGCGCAGCAAAGCCAGCCTCTACATTGCCAAGATAAGGCCCGCTGAGATAGCTCACCATCTCGATGGCGGCGGTTCTGCCACGGAGACGAGCGGGAATCGTTTGATTCCAAATTGTCATGCGGAAGATGCCGCTGACGCTGTCTGCAGCACCGGCAAGGGCCAGGAAGATCAAGGCAAGCCACAGGCTCTTGGACAAGCCAAATCCCACAATAGCCAGGCCCCATAGCCCGGCGGCCCAGGTGATAGCAAGGCCATGTCTTTTCACTTTGCTCGCCCAGCCGGAACTGATACTGATTGCCAGCGCACCTACCGGGCCGGCGGTGTAGAGCCAGCCTACATTTTGAGCGCCGAAGGTTTCGCCAAAGGCAGGAAAGAGGGCATTGGGCATGCCGAAGAACATGGCGTTCATATCAATCAGGTAAGTGCCCAGCAGATCGCGGCGGCTGAGGGCGTAGCGCCATCCTTCAGCCAAGGCGTGCCAACTGATGCCGCCTTCGTCGCCACCCCGAAAGCTCTTCTTCTCAAGCAGTGCGAGGCCAGCGATGGCAGCAAGGTATGTTGCAGCGTCGATTCCGAAAGCGGTGGCGGCACCATACTTCACAGCGATCCAACCGGCAAGACCAGGCCCGGCGATGTAGGCGGCATTGTGGCGTACTGCGTTGAGTGCGCCAGCAGCAGACATCTCTTCAGGCAGGATCATCTGCGGGGTCATCGCCTCCATCGCAGGGCGCTGAATGGCGTTGAGGCCCGCCAGCATTGCAGCTGCACCAAAGAGCAGCCATAGATGCGGGCTGGACTGGAGAGCGTTCCAGGTTAAGACAACCAGGATTAAGGCCATCAGGCTGTCGGCGCCGAGAACGAGTTTTCTGCGGTCGAAGCGATCCGCCAGCACACCTCCGATGAAGGCCACAAACAGCATTGGAATAAACTCAACAATACCGAGCAATCCGACCATCACAGAAGACTTAGTAAGCCGGTACATCTCAACAGGCAAAGCTACATAAGTAATGGCTGAGCCAAAACTCGAAACCATCTGGCCGCTGTAGAGCAGCCTGAAATCGTGAGATCGCCGCAGGGGCGCCAAGTCTGGAAGAAATTGCTTCACGGAGTACGTCGAGTAATTATCCCATCCTGTTCTCGATATGATTTATGGCATGAATTTATCGAAGTTATCACTCTGGTCGCTTCTCCTGCTTGCATATCCCATTTGCGCGCAAAACATCCCTCGAGAAAAGCTTGCTGAATTTCTAGGCTTCGAAAATGGCGTCGCAGGTCAACATCCGGCAGGATGGGGCGGAATGCAAGTCGGCACCAGAGTGGATGACAAGATTTTTCATAGCGGCAAGCTTTCAGCAGTCATTGAGCGAAACACGCAGTCCAGTCAGGGTTTCACTCCGCTCACAATCTCGATCGAACGGGATTTTGCAGCGAGGAGAATTGAGCTGTGTGGATGGGTCAAGGCAGAGTCTGTCAGTGATTACGCCGGCTTATGGTTAAGAGAGGACGGCGGAGGTAGCCCGCTCAATTTTGACAGCGGACACAGACAGCGTCTCAACGGGACCTTCAACTGGACCAGGCAGTGCGTCAGTATTGCTGCAGCCGATAATGGCAGCCAATTGGTATTTGGATTTTTATTAAGCGGAACCGGCAAAGCCTGGGTAGATTCTATTGAGTTGAAGGTAGATGGCAAGCCGGTAGCGAATGCTCCAGCTCGCCAGGTCGAAAGCACTGTTCTTGACACCGATGTTGAATTTGGGAAAGGTTCTGGCCTTTCGATAAGCGAGCTGAGCGACAAACAGGTCGCCAATCTTGCACTGACTGGAAAGGTCTGGGGATTTCTAAAGTATCATCATCCGGCAATCACGGCAGGCAAGAAGCACTGGGATTTTGAATTGCTTCGCATCATTCCAAAAGTTCTGTCGGCTGAGGACGTCAAACCCGTGCTGGCTGGCTGGATCGACAG
>JAPKYY010000253.1 GCA_026394095.1 Acidobacteriota bacterium
GATCTTTTTGAAGGTGCGGTAGTAACAGACGTATTGCTTCTCGCTTTCGGACCAGAAGGCGAGGTTTTGGGAATCGAAGGCTCCGTCGGTGAGGACGGGCTCGGGGCGGGTTTGGGTCCACTGGATGCCGTCGCGGGAGTGGAAGGCCATCAGGCCGCTTTTGCTGGTGCCGGCGAGGCCTTTGTAGGTGCCGTCGCGGTCGAGAAATGGCGAGAAGTTGTGCTGGAGGGGAGGAGTGTTGGCGAGGATGATGTTGGTTCCTCGCGCGATGTTGGGACGCTCGAATTGTTTGCCGTCTTTGGACTCGGCGTAGCAGGTGACTTCGTTGCCTCGGCCGTCTTCTCCGGCGTTGGGGACTCCACGGTAGTAGAGTTTCTTTCCGATCACGGTTGCGTAATTGGAGAAGCGGCCTTCCCAGGGTTTGTCGAAGTGAAAGGCTGTACCTGCGTCGATGGGGGTGCCGAGGCGGAGCTCGGTGCCCTTCATTTCGGCAATCAGGAATTTGTCGACGAATAGCTCGCGGCGGGAGCCGAGGGCTATGGGGGTGTCTGGGGCCAAGGCGGCAGCGAGTAGAGTGCGGCGGGTCACAGGACAATCTCGGTGAAGCAGCCTCGCAGATCCAACTCGTATTCGATGGTTTCGATGGGTGGGCGTGAGTAATGCCAAGTGATGCCGTGGATGGCGGAAGCGCCCATGGGGGTGATGATTTCGTTTTCGAGGAACGACGTCATTGGATGGATTGTGTAGACCTCGGTGGTGGTGACCTGAGCCCAAGTGAGGCCGAGGCCAGTCAGCCTCGCTGTCATCAGGCCCATTACGAAGCGGGTCTTTTCGGCAAGTGCTTCGTTTGAAGTTTCGCCTTTGCGGATGACGTCTTCGGCTTTGAGTGTGCCTTCAGGGAGCTCGCCTGCGCCTGCCACTATGAATGATTTTTCTTTGCGCTGCGAAGGGATGGTGTAGCTGAAGGCGTAGATGCAGGGGGTCGAGGGTGCGCCAATCGCAGGGGCGATATTGGTGCGGGCTACCGGGTTGAGTCCGTCGAGCAGGAGGCCCCAGGACTTGAGCACTTCAAGATAGGTGCCATTGAATTCGATGAAGCCATCGAAGGTGAAGGGCTTGGGGGAACGGAGTTCCATTGCGCACAGGGCGTCGAGGGGGCGGCCGATGCTTTGGAGGTGGGCCTTGACTTGATCGAAACCGATCGCCATGGGTTGGGGTGTAAGGAAAGTGGCGTGGACGATTTCGTAGCCTTCATCAGATACTACGCCGGCAGAATAAGGGGAGATGCCTTTGAGGAACCAGTAGTTGCCTTTGGGGTTTAAGAGGAGCATGGGGTTAGAGTCCGAAAACGAAGATTGCCGATTGTGAGGCGATGGCTATGTATTGCTTGCCGTTTACCGCGTAGGCCATGGGCGAGGTGATGATGTTGGCACCCGTATAGTAGTGCCAAAGGTATTTGCCGGTTTTTGCGTCGAGGGCGATGAGCAGTCCACTTGAGAAAAAGAGCAATTCGGTGGAGTTGCCCTGGGTATGGATGAAGGTTCTATGCAAGCCAATCACAGGATATGTTCGAATCCGGTTCGGCGTCCAGAATCAGGGGCTTAACGCTGCAAAGCTGGAGTTGAGCGCGGATTTTGCAGGTGGGGTTATGGTACACCCGAAGCCAAAGTGTCACGCCTTCTGGGTTCAGGTTCCCTCCTACTCCCAAATTTATTTCTTCCGTGCTTTGGGCTATCCGCCAAAGAAAAATAAATGGAGATTTGAAGTATAATAACAAATTTGATATTCGTGCAATTGTAATGAAAAATAGATTGACTGTTTCACTCTTCGGCCCTACGATCTAAACATGTTTCGTCTGTTTCAACTCTCGATCCTGCCTGCACTTCTCTTCAGCTTTACCCCCCCCCCTATTAGCTCAAAACCCCTGTGACGACGCTGAGGCAACAGAGTACGTCTTCTCTAACGTGGACATTCAAGTCGGCGCTGAATTCGAAGCAAATCCCATCAATTGCACTAAATTGCTGACCGCACGTAAGGGGCAAAAGTACGCATTGGTACTTCTTAAAGAGTATTATTACGAGGACATCACCCTTGCTGGCTACTGCAACGTCCCATCAGATCCCGGTGCCTGCATTTCAAGCGTAGATGTATCTCTCAGTGGCGGAACTTCTGCCGCCTCAATCTCCTCCACCGCGACTGCCACAAGCAAATCCGGGGGCGACTGGACTGAGGAAGAAATCGCTCCCGGCGTGAGCCTGTGGACTCGTTACGAATTCAAGCTCGTCGACGTTTCCGCCTGCGCCCTGACAAGCGACTGCGAACTCACCCTCCACTTTCAAACGGTGCGATCCACAGTCAGAAACTTCCAGGGATTTGAACTGCACGTCGATGCTGGCTGGGTCTTTTCATTAGAGAACACACAGTGGAACTATCTACCCGAAGATTCAACAGACACGACAAACACAGGTTCGCTGCCGAGCAGTCCTTCCCCGGTCAGTGCCAAGCCCAAGGGGCCGGGCCGCAAGCTACAAAGCACCTGCGCCGATTGCCCCGACGGCAAAAAAGCCTCCTACTTTGCCTTTATCT
>JAPKYY010000350.1 GCA_026394095.1 Acidobacteriota bacterium
CGCGCTGAGGTCGTGGTTCTCAGGCTTTGCGGGGGCCGCGGCAGCGGGTGCAGGGGCCTGAGACTGACAGGAACAGAAAGCGAGAACCAAGGCGAGGATCAGATATTTCATTGGAGAAGTCCGGTGGCAGATTGAAGCGAAGCTTCGGCCTGTCTCAAAGCAAGAAGTGAATCGATGTAGAGTTGCTCGGTATCGAGAAGATTGCGCTGGGCGTCGAGCAACCTGAGCAGATCAGCTCCGCCGAGCCGGTAGGCCTCTTTGACCAGGCGGGCAGACTCCGCAGCTCGAACTCGCAAGGGCAACACAGAGGTTTCCAGTTGACGGCTGCGCAATTCCACTTCGCGAAGAGCCCCCGAATATTCCGATTGGATCAGGGCTTCAGTCGAGCGAAGCGCGCTGTGCGCCAGTCGGTCTTCGGCCGTGGCACTGGCGATGTTGCCCTGATTGCGATTGAATGCAGGCAACTGTACCTGGAATCCCCAAAGAATTGTGTCGAAGTTCTTCGAGCGCTTGTAACCACCAACTCCATCGATGTTGGGAGTTGCCAGTGCCGTCTCAAGGCCGACCTGGGCGGAGGCGATCAGGATGATCTGCCGTGCAAGTTGAATTTCTGCGCGTTGACTGAGGGCGGCAACAAGCGAAGCAGTGCTGGTGGAAACAGGCGCATTGAGGATCGAGTCTTCGATCGTTATCGGAGTTATCTCGCCACGGCCCATTTCCCGCTGCAAACGAATCAACTGCCGCTGGGCATCGATGGCGGCAGCATTGGCCAGTAGAGAAATCTTGTTCTCTTCAAGTTCGACACGAAGCAGGTCGGCTTCGGCCATAGCACCCTCTTTCACCTGAATCCGGTGGTATTCGGTGATCTCACTGAGGTTTTTGACGGCCTGGCGAAGGGTAGCCTCGCGCTTGAGCGCTCCTGTAGCATCCCAAAAAGCAGCCCTGACCTTGGCCGCAATCATCTGCTTCTGCAAAGTGAGTTCAATCTCGGCCCGGCGCTGGTTGGCTAACGCCACGTCTAGCCGGCGAGCGCGTTTGGCGGCTGTCTCAAACGTTTGTTGCAAATAGAAGAAATGATCGGCATCTTGCCAGAACCGGTGGCCAGGTGACTGCCAGGTTCGAAAGTCTTCTGTCTGGTAAACAAAAAGTGGATTGGGGCGCAGCCCGGCCTGAATCCGCTTGCCCTCGGCAGACTCAATACGATTGGCATTGATCGCTAGCAGTGGATGCGAAGTAGTGGCCTCACGCAGAGCCTCTTCGAGCGTAATGGCAGCGGCTTGTGGAAGCAAACAGACAGCAAGGAAGACGAGGCTAAGATGAGAACGGTTCAACTCTACTATGCTACTGATTTTGAGTTAAACAGAGAATAAATTTCGAATTCTTAGTTGGACTTATTCCAGGGTCCGTTGAAAGTGATGCGGGTTGAAATTACGGTGCGACTGCCGCCAGTCCGCTGTGGCCGAATCTCGCGGAAGGCACTGAGCTGGAATCCAAGGGGACCAAAGACCTTCCATCCAACTCCGGCTTCGCTGCGATTGGCCTGTATCCCGAGATCGTCATAGAAGACTTCGTTCTGCGCAAAGGGAGAGAGTTTGACGGGAAACTCAAACCGGGCACGTGATCGCAAGCGTGCAGAATCAGGTCCAACAAGGTTCTTGAAGTATTCATAGAGATGCCGGGTTTCAAAGTCAACCTTTCTAATCTTGTGGGCATACTCAAAGCCAACGAATGGGCGGTGCGCCCCCCGTTGTTCAGGATCGCGTTCTGATTGACGGAACTCCTGGAAGTAGTAGCCAGTGATCAGATTCCATCGCTTGTTTACCTGCCATTCGAGAATCGGTCCGCCTTGTGATCGAAGGTATGTGTCTCGATGAGGCTGGCTCCGAATTTGCGCAACACCCCGCACACGAAACTTTCCATTATCGAAAGCTTCCCAGAAGAACCAATTCCAAAGTTCGACATGGGACAGGCTTCTCTGGGTTTGTGCGCACAGACTGCTGCAAAGCCCAAGCAGCAGGATCGCTGAGGCAATCCGCATCACAGATTTTGTTTTTTCATCTCTTCGGCCAAGAAGTCGGTGGAGCGCATGGCAAGAGCAAGGATAGTCAGTGTCGGGTTCTTTTCACTTGCAGTAGTAAAGCTGGATCCGTCAACCACAAAGAGGTTCTTCACCTCGTGAGACTGGTTGTACTGATTGAGGGCTGCACGCTTGGGGTCTGTGCCCATACGGCAGGTGCCGTGTTCATGAATGGCGCTACCCAAACGGTCGATCCAGCCACGTTCATACGGCAGGATCTCGGCCTTGGCTGCAGTCATGATTTCAAGGGCAGTGTCATACATGTCCTGAATCATGGTGCGCTCATTTTCTTTGATCTTGTAATCGATCACAGGTACTGGAATGCCCCACTTGTCCTTGCGCTTGGAATCCAGAGTGATGCGGTTATCGGCATAGGGGAGCACTTCACCATAAGGATGCATCGCAACCAATGCCGGGAAGTGTCGGCGCACATTTTCCTTGTAGCCTGCCCCGAAGCCAACCAGAGACTTGGCGTAACTGACGCCAGTCTGCGCACCAGTATTCCAGAACTGGCTACCGTAGCCACGAAGGTATTTGCGCGACTTCGATTGCCCCGCCCATCGAGGCATATAGATGTGTTCTCCACCGATACCGTCGTCATTCTGAGTCTTCTTGCCCATCAACTCAGGCACGAAGCCATAGATGTGAAAACGGACTTGCTCGCAAAGATACCGGCCGATGACATCGTTGGAGTTGCCAATTCCATTCGGGTGACGGTTGGACTTGCTGTTCAGCAGAATGCGTGTGGAATCCACACAGGACGCAGCCATGATCACGATCCGCGCCTTGACTTCTTCAGCCTGGCCGGTAAGACGATCAAAGAAATGTACTCCGTCAGCCTGCCCTTTGTCGTTTACGGTGACATGCGAGACAACGGAGTTGTCGCGGATCTCAAGCAAGCCTGTAAGGGCTGCCGGCTCCAGCAGATAATCTGTTGAATTAAAGAATGCACCGATATCGCAGCCTTTGCCGCAAGCGCCGCAATAGTGACACGGGGCCTTGCCGTTGTGCTCTTTTGTGAGCACGGCACGCCGGCCACTGTTGATATTGATGCCGATTCCTTTGGCTGCCTTACGAAGCAATTGCTCGCCGCAACGAGGTGCAGGCGGTGGCAGGTGAAACTTGGAACCCGGCAGGAATTCACTGTCGTCATCGCCACCACAAACGCCAATCAGTTGCTCAACCTTGTCGTAGTAGGGAGCAATATCGGCATAACGGATGGGCCAGGGGATCTCGTGGCCATCGCGGGCAGGCTCTTGAAAATTTGCGTCGGAATAACGAAGACTGACACGGCCCCAAATGTTGGTCTTGCCACCCCGGCCCCAAACACGCCAGAGGTCAAAGTCCTGTTTATTGG
>JAPKYY010001033.1 GCA_026394095.1 Acidobacteriota bacterium
CTGCGCAAACAGACTGAAGCCCTATAGAGCTATTCGAAGCAAGAACCAACAGGACCCGACGGCAGCAACTGCTGCCGTCACTTCCCGCTCAAGGTCCACCTACTTCCCGCCCTCCAGCGCAAACGCCACAATACTGTCATCCGTAACCGGGTTATTGAAAAAACCACCCCCAGTCGATGTAATCACAACATACTGCCGCCCATCCTTACCCTGATACGTCATCGGAGTCGCCTGCGCCGCCCCACCCAACTTCGTGCTCCACAACTCCTTCCCCGTCTTCGCATCAAAAGCGCGAAACCGCGCGTCATCCGTAGCCCCAACAAACACGAGCCCCCCAGCCGTAACAATCGTCCCGCCATTCCCCGGCCGGCCCGTCTTCTGCTGCCCCTCCGGCAAGCTGTCAGTCACCCCAAGCGGTACCCTCCACGCAAACTCCCCAGTATTCACATTCACCGCAGTCAACAAGCCCCACGGTGGCTGCTGGCAGGGAATCTGCTGCGTCGACCCATCCTTCCCCGGCAAACTAAACCGTCCCCCGCCAATCCCCTCATAAGGCCCTTCCGGGTGCACGCGGTTCCCCACCCCACGCCCCATCGCACGGCCCTCGGTCGATGCCCGTTCCTTGATCCCGGTAACCTGACCCAGCTCGCTCGTGTTCACAAACAAATAACCCAACTGCGGGCTAAACGAAACCCCACCCCAGTTCACCCCACCATGATTCCCAGGGAACCTCACCCCCAGCTTGTTGTAACTCACCGGCAGATAAGGCCCACCGAGCTCCACATCCTTCATCATCGCCTTGCAAGCCGCCTCAAACTCAGGCGTAAGCGTATTCACATCCTCAGCCTTCATCGACATCCTCGACAACGGCGGCGGCTTCAGCGGAAAAGGCTGCGTCTTCGAGGTCTTCTCCTGCGGCACAACGCTCTGCTGTACCGGCCTCTCCTCCACACCATAAATCGGCTTACCCGTTACCCGGTCCAGCAAAAACAGCAGACCAACTTTGCTTAGCGCCGCCACTGCCGGAATCGTCTTGCCACCACGCTTCACATCAAACATCGCCGGCGCCGCCGTCAGATCCGCATCCCAAATATCATGATGCGTAATCTGGAAATGCCAAAGATACTTACCCGTCTTGGCATCGGCAGCAACCAGACTCGTCGAGAACAAATTATCCCCATGCCGGTCGCCTCCATATTGGTCTACAGACGGAGCACCAAACGGCATATAGACGATCCCGCGTTCAGCATCAACGGTAATAAAGCCCCAAACATTCACCCCTGTTCGATCCTTCCAACTATCCTTCGCCCAGGTATCGTTAAACTTTTCACCTTCCCCCGGAATGGAATGAAAGGTCCACACCAGCTTCCCCGTATGCAGATCCCAGGCCCGCACATCACCCGCAGGCCCCTGCGGTGGATTCTCCTGTGTAGTTCCACCGGCAATCACCAGATTCTTGTAAACAATCGGAGGCGTAGTAAGCCCGTTCCGCCCCGGCAACCCCCGCATGATCTCTTCGGTGTTCAGCTTCACAATCCCGTTATCGCCAAAGCTCAGATTCGGCTTGCCAGTCTTCGCGTCAATCGAGAACAACCGTCCATCCCCGCTCCCAAAAACAATCTGCGGCGGCGTCTTTCCTTCTCCAGCGAAATACTCTACCCCGCGAGTAGAAGCGCCTCCCCCGCCTGGCAAAGCAAAAGCCCAAATCTCTTTCCCCGAAGACGAATCCACCGCCACCACCCGCCCATACGGCGTAGTCAGATACATCATCCCGTCCACCACCAGCGGTGTCACCGTACTGGGCCCAAACCCGCCCACACGAGGACGAGCAATACCTGTCTGGTCTCCAGCCCCAGGCCCAACCGCATTCACCCCGGCCGGCTTCATGTGATAGACCCAGGCCTGCTTCAACCTGCCAACATTCCCTGGCTTCAGCTCAGTCAAAGGAGAAAACCGC
>JAPKYY010000400.1 GCA_026394095.1 Acidobacteriota bacterium
GGGTCCCTCGACGACCTGGTAGCCGTCAGGCGAGCCGTCGGTTTGCCGGTAATTCGCAAGGATTTTACCCTCGAAGAAGGCCAGATCATCGAAGCGGCTGCCCACGGTGCGGATGCTGTTTTGCTGATCGCAGCTTTGCACGATACGGGTGGCCTGCGCCGCCTGCGCGAGTTTGCTGGCTCACTTGGGCTCGACGAGCTCGTCGAAGTTCACGATGCCGAAGAATTGGCGCGTGTCATTGCAAGTGGTGCAACAGTGATCGGCGTCAACAATCGCGACCTGCGCAGCTTTGAAGTGAGTCTTGAAACCTCAATTGAATTGGCAGAGGCAATCCCTTCAACTGCGGTTAAGGTCAGTGAGAGTGGGATCTTCACTCGCGAACATATCGAAAGTCTGCGCGCTGTTGGCTACCAAGCTTTCCTCGTAGGTGAGAGTTTGATGAAGAATCCGGGGGCGCTGAAGGAGTTGGTCGCTTGATCGTAAAGGTTTGCGGAATCACCAACGCCATGGACGCGCTGACTGCACTGGACGCTGGTGCCGACGCGATTGGTTTTAACTTCTGGCCCGGAAGCTCTCGATTCGTGAAAGATCGCGCTTTCTTTGCCGACTTGCCCGATGACTTCTGGCGCGTTGGTTTGTTTGTGAATGAAGATCCGGCCAAGGTGCGCGATTTGATGGAAGCCTTTCAACTCGACGTCGCGCAGTTGCACAAAATGGATTCCATCGATGGATTGCGCATCTGGAAAGCAATTGCCGTAGATGGGCCATTAACTCAAGAGCGTCTGGATGCCGAACACACCGAGGCTGTCGTGCTGGATACTCCTGCCGGAGCGCTTGAGGGTGGCACCGGGCGAGTTTTTGACTGGAGTCTGGCCCAGGGCCTCAAGGGCAAAATTGTCCTGGCAGGTGGTCTTGATGAAACCAATGTGGGTGAGGCGATTCGACGCCTCAAACCCTGGGGTGTGGATGCCTGCTCTCGGATCGAGTCCGAGCCTGGCAAGAAAGATCGTACGAAGATGCGCTCGTTTATTGAAGCGGCGCGGAAGGAGTTTGACGCAGTATGTTGACCGTACCTGATGCTGGCGGCCACTTTGGCCCTTATGGGGGACGCTACGTTCCTGAAGTTCTAATGTCGCCGCTCGAAGAACTGGAGCAGGCCTATCTGGCCCTCAAGACCGATGCCGCCTTTCAAACCGAGCTCGCCGATTTACTGAAGAACTATGCCGGCCGGCCCACACCGCTTTATTACGCCAGGAGATTGAGCGAGAAGCTGGGCGGAGCGAAAATCTATTTCAAGCGTGAAGACTTGCTGCATACCGGCGCGCACAAGATCAACAACGCGCTAGGCCAGGCACTGCTCGCACGCAAGATGGGCAAGAAGCGCATCATTGCCGAAACCGGGGCAGGGCAGCACGGCGTTGCAACCGCGACGGCATGCGCGCTTCTGGGCTTGCAGTGCCGGGTATACATGGGCGAAGAAGACATGCGTCGGCAGCGGCTCAATGTATTCCGCATGCGGCTTTGCGGGGCTGAAGTGGTGG
>JAPKYY010001054.1 GCA_026394095.1 Acidobacteriota bacterium
CCGAAGGCCCCCCATCCAGTTTGATGGGGGGCTGACGGTGACTTCTGATGAGAAGCGGCTTGTTTGGTCGCAACTGGATCACTCCGGAAGCGACATCTACCTTTTGGGTAGTTACCAGTGATTATCTGAAGCGGCGGAATCCACGCCCACCACCCACGAAGCCGCGCGGACCTCCGAAGTAGCTCCAGCCAGGGCCCCAGCCGTAACCAAATGTGGGACCCCAAAACGGATCGTAAAAATTACGCAGGGGAGCAATCTGAACAGTTTGTGTGCGGTTGCGATTTTGCAACTGATCGGCGGGGTAGTCTTCCTGCCGGATGGGTTGGAAGGCGTGTTCGGCCTGTTGTGTGGAAATCGTAATGGCGGTGACTGTTCTGAAGGTGACGAGATCTTCAGGGTAAAGCTCAGTGGCTCTGCCCCTCGAAGCCAATACCCCGATCGCAGCAGCTCCAAGTCCAGCTACAGCACCAAGACCTGCTCCTGAGCCCCCAGAAGCAGCAGCACCAATTGCTGCGCCGACACCCGTGGTTGTTGCCACAGCGGCAGCGTCTCGGCCGCGCGAGGTGCCGGCAGTGGAACTCATCAGTTGGGTTCGAACAGGCATTTGTGAACCGTCCACTAAACTGAGTTCTACGATTTCGATTCCCAGGCGGGAGGTGCCTTTCACTCTGCCGCCTTTGTTGGCTTCAGCTACCCGGCCTGCAACCGTTTGTCCCCTTCTTGCCACGACAATTCCATTTGCTATAAGCGGTTGGGAAAGTGTGGCGGTGAAAGAGTCTCCTGCTTGATTGCGGTCACTGGAAAGAACCTGGTCCAGGCGAACAGAAATCCAGGTTCCTGCAGGAAGGTTGAGCTGTTGCTGAGCAAAGGAAGGAATAGCAAGGCATGCGCCAATCAGTATTGATAAGTGTTGTTTTGACATTGATTTACCTTTCGGATACCCGAACTGATGCAAATCAAAAGCCAAAGCTAAGTATATGAATCTAAAAGGACAGTGGCTGAATTGGCTGGTTGCTACTCACCAACAGTGGTGGATAAGAGCCAGATGCTCTATGCTGTTGCAGCCATGGTTGTGAAAACGCTTTCATTGAAGCTGTAGCCAAAACCACGAACACTACGGATGAAAATTGGGGCAGTAGCATCAGCCTCAATCTTCTGGCGCAATCGCAGGATGTAAACATCGACGGTTCGATCGGTGACGGCGCGATCATGCCCCCAAACGGCATCGAGCAACTGCTCGCGGCTGAAAACAACTCCTGGGCGCGTCATCAGGAACTCGAGCAAACGAAATTCAGTGGCCGTGAGTTGGAGGTCTTCATTCTGCAACTTTACCCGGCAAGCCGTACGATCCAGCTCCAATTCTCCAGCTTTGAGTAATTTTGCACCCGATTGTTGGCCCCGGAAGTGGACCTTAACCCGGGCAATGAGCTCGCGGACAAAGAATGGCTTTACGATGTAGTCATTGGCGCCGAGTTCGAGGCCGAGGATGCGATCGGTTTCGCTGGCTCGAGCCGTCAAGAAGATGATGGGGATTCCAACCAATTCAGGATGATTTCGGATGCCCTTGCAAATGTCCAGACCATCTGAATCGGGCAGCATGATATCGAGAAGAATCAGGTCTGGCTTCTCACGCCGGCAGAGGTCGATAGCCCCTTTTCCCGTTTGTGAGCCCACAAGCGCAAAGCCTTCTTTCTCCAAGTTGTACTTGAGGAGGGAGAAAAGATCTGCGTCGTCTTCAATCAATACAATTTTTTTCATGCTGAGCCTATGTGACGATTTTGCCTTAAGAAGGTAGAAGTCAGATTACTATCAGGTTACAAAACGATGAATATGGTCGTATCGGAAGATTTTTTGAAAACTTGATCGAAACAACCGAACCATCCCGCATTCCACAGTGAGTCTCAAAGATGAAAAGTGCCCTGGACCGTTTCAAGGAAAGCATGGCCATAGACTATGCAAAATGGCGAGAGGGAGAGGGCTATGACCTTGAAGTGCTTAAGGAAATGGCTCAGGTTGAATTGCAGGAAGTCGAATCACTGCTAATCGAAAGGCTCAGGCGAGACGGAGACTGGCGAGATGTCGAGGCGTTAGTTGCGCTGGATACGGAGACTGCCAGAGCTGCCGTTCTTGCCGCTCGCAAACACCAGATCACCAGAGTTCGCAACTATGCGGTTCGCCTGGGCCCGGTCACAGAAGCCGACGTTGTGCGCGCTATAGAAAGCGCGAAATCCATGGATGGGCTGGATGCATCGCTGCGAATGGCCGAGAACTGCAATACCGCTGTAGTACGGAGAGCCTTGCTCGACATGGCAAGGAGCGGTGATTCGACAGTGCGAGTGCACATGGTGGCAATGTTGTACTTTTTGATGGGAAAAGCGGAATCCGCTTTCGATTGGCAGCTCAGGCCCTACTTTCTCGAATTTGGTGTTGAAGACAATCAGGCGTTGCGAGCGGTCTGGAATCCACTACGTGCAGAGCTGGAAGAATTTGAATTGAGGAACAAAAAGTGATTTATCTACTTGCGATCCTTTGTGGCCTTCTTTTGGGCGCCGCACTAGGATTTGGTACTGGCTTTGCTGCAGCAGAACTTTTCACAAAGCTCGGAGGAGCCAGGGATGGCGGTGCTGCCATGGCTGGCTTTTTTCACGTCGGGCCATTCGGTCTGGTTGCGGGCTTCCTCCTGGGTGCCGCGCTTGTGCTGCAATATGGCGGTGCGGCTGGAACATTCAGCAAAGGTTTGTTTTGGGGCGGCGGAATCGTAGCGGGACTTGGAGTAATTGTTTTGATACTGCCAGTCCTATTGCATCAAAGCCAAAAGACTACGAGGGCGAAAATCAATCTGCAGATGCAGTTTGCCGTAGCGGTAGCAAATGAGGCAGAGATCTCAAAGCTACGGTGGGGCTATCAGGGAGAAGCTCAGGAAGGAAATGCAGCCTATGACTTTTACAATCGCAAACTCGAGGGCGAAGTCTTCTATCTGCAAGGCGACATGCAGATGTCGGATAATCCTTCCCGCCGCGTTGCCTATTTTTCAAGCCAGGGAAAAACGCAAAGCTTCTCTATTGCTAAAGCCGGGCCAGTGCATGAAATCAGCGATTGGTCTGAGTGGCAACAGGGCGACGCGGTGAAATTTCGCTGGAGGATGGCCGCCGCGCAATAACTGGGTAGGGGCGATTCCAGCCCTTTACCGAATGCCAGACGATGCGATCAAGCAATTCCGCCGGGGCCTCGTCAGGTTCTGAGAAATCCATTCGCAGGGATGCCTGTGCCATCTCTTTTTCTTCTCCCTGTGTCTTATCGAGTGCTGGGTTCATTTCATCGATAGCAATGCGATTCTTCTCTGCTTGATAGGGTGCAAGATCTGGCTTCGATGTAAACACCGTAAACATAGGTTCTGCCGCGAGATCGAATTGATTCTGCGGAGGCAAGCCCAGGAGATGTTGGATCGTTCGGTACATGTGTATTGTGGTGTAGAAGGTGGAATCGACAGCCTTGCGGCGAACATGCGGCCCTATCACCATCCCAACTGTTCGATGTCCGTCGACATGATCTAGGCCGCTTTGGGCATCGTCTTCAGTGACAAAGATCACTGAATCTTTCCAGAACTTGCTCTTCGAAATTGTTTCAACCAAACGGCCGAGTGCAAGGTCGTTGTCGGCCACCATGGCACGCGGGGTAGGGAAGCCGGGTGAGGTTCCGCTGGTATGGTCTTGCGGGAGCAAGATCACGTTCAACCTGGGCAAATTGCCATTCTGTTCATACTCGCGGAACTCTTCAAGAAACTTGTCAAGACGATACTGGTCGTTCACCTGCAAACCGTAGGCGGGTACTTTGCTCGAATAGACGTCGCGCAGGCCGACGATCTGAGCACGAGGAGCAATCGAGACATTCCTGGTGCCGTTTTTCCAATCGCTGTAGATATCAGTCCATGTGGCTTTCGGCGGGCTGATCGTGTTTAAACCTCTTTCACCGTAAGAGCGCACGCTAACGCGGTGAAGCTTGGCAGCATCCCAGAGAAAATCGTTGGGTGCAAAGAGCATCGGGTTTTGATCATTGCGTCCGTTGCTGTATTTGTGAACCCAGTCGCTGGCATAGCCTTGCGTGCACCAACGGTGGCCCAGAGCAGACTGATCGGCAGGCGTGTAGAAGTTATCGAGCAAAATGAACTCTTCTGCCAGCTTGTGGTGATTGGGTGTGATTTCTTTGCCAAAGAGCGCGAGTTTGGGGTCTCCATTGCCTTGGGGCATGTCTCCAAAGATCTGGTCGTAGGTGCGGTTCTCCTTGATTACATAAAAGACATGCTGGATTGGAGCGATGCGGCCCTTCATGCCGCGATGCAAGAGTCCGTCGTCGTTCTTTCGCGCAGAGGCGGTGTATTTTGCCAACTCCGAATCTCCGGGAACGGGGATGAAAGAAAGAATGCCCTTACGGTCTTTG
>JAPKYY010000944.1 GCA_026394095.1 Acidobacteriota bacterium
ATGATCAAGCAGACAAGAACAGTTCCTCGAAGAATATTCTTGCGGGCATCAATCACTTCTTCGCCAAGTGTCGAGATGCCGTCGAACCCGATATAGGTAAGTACAGCGAGGCTGGTGCCGGCTGAAACAGCCGTGAGTGAAAATGTTTTGGGGTCGTAGAAGGGCCGCGTGAGATCCGCTATTGAAGTTGCAGGTTGCAGGAAGAAGTATCGGGCAGAGAAGTAGAGCATGGCGGCGATCACCAGCCCCATTGCGAAAGTGAGGATCTTGTTGGTGCGGGCCGTGGCTTGAATGTTGCGTAAATTAAACCAGGTGAAGAGGCCGGCGAAGGCAACGCGGTAGAGTTCTTCCGGGATTCCAGAGAAAACGTTGGTCATCGCTCTGGCACACCAGATCGTGCAAATGACGGGATTGAGGATGTAATCCATCAGCATCGACCAGCCTGCCATGAAGCCCAGAGTTGGGTGCAATTCCTGTCCAACGTAGGTGTAGGCCGAACCAGAGTTGGGATGAATAGCAGCCATTCGCCCGTAAGAGAAGGCCGTCAACAACATGCCAAACATGGCGATCAGGATTGCGGTGACAACGTGCCCTTTGGCAGTGTCATGCACAACGCCAAAGAGCGGCATGGGAGCGGTGGGCTGGATCATGATGATCCCGGTAAAGATCAGTGCGGGAAGCGTAAGTGTGCGGCGAAGTTCTGAAGCAGCCATGGTGGATACTGGGTTCAAGGATATACCGCGACTGGCTAGTCTGGATAAATTGCTACCGAAGAAATGGCGCCAACGGCTTAAGGACCGCTGGTACGAAGGCATTCGCCACTCCGTGACGCCCCTGGGCGCCATGTTGGTTGTGCTCCTTCTGGTAAGCGGGTTGCTTGCCTTTGCCACCTCACAAAACGTTTTCTTTCTGCTTTTCAGTCTGCTGATGTCTTCGATCCTGATCTCAAGCTTCGTGAATCGGTTGATGCTCGCCGGCCTTGAGATGAAGTTTGAATTGCCGGAACATTCCATGGCTGGAGAGCCTGTTGCGGCCTCGCTCGTGATTGAGAATCAAAAACGCTGGTTAGCCAGTTTTGCCCTTGAGGTGGTCGGGCCCGATTCCCGTAGGTTCTATCTTCCATGCATCGAAGGTGGCAAGAGTGCAACCCTGTCTATTGATTTGATGTGGAGCAAACGCGGTGTCCCGGAACCGGTCGTGCTTATTCTTGCAACCCGCTTTCCTTTTGGCTTCAGCATGAGAAAGACACGTGTTGCCGTTCGGGTAAATCGAAGCCTCTATCCATCGATTCGGGGACGATCCGGTTTCGCAGACATTTTTCGAGAAATTGAAGGTCGCGCCAATGGATTGCTGAGTTCCACCGAAGCTGAATTCAGCCATCTTCGCGAATACGTAGCGGGAGACGACTGGCGGAGGATCGCCTGGGGGCAAAGTGCGCGAAGCAACAGTTGGATCGTCAAACAAGTAAAGGCAGGCGGCGAAGGGCGGCTGCGGCTCTGGCTGGATCCAGATTCCCCCGATTTTGAATTGTTGGTGGAATTGGCGGCTTTTGTTGTCTGGGAACTTCAGTACACCAATACAAAATTCCTATTTGCAGCGCCTGATTTCGAAATAGAAGTGTTGGAACGAAGGGAAGCTTATACAATTTTAAGAATGCTGGCAGAAATTCTTCCTGCAGAAGCCGACGTCCCAAATCATGACCAAAGTCTTTATATTCTTAGTTTTCGCCCTGGGTATCTGTTGCCCCCAGGAACAGCCTCAAACGCAACCGGCACCAGTTCGCACTAGTGTTACTGTTTTTGAGCGCATTGAGCAGGAAAGTCCTGCTGCGATTTCAACCCTCGATAAACTGGACGTCGCCAAGGTTCCTGGAGTAAATATCGATGATCGCCTGCGGATGGTTCCGGGCTTTAGCCTTTTCCGCCGAAACTCCAGTCTGGTGGCCAACCCAACTACCCAAGGCGTCAGCCTCCGTGGAGTGGGCTCTACGGGCGCGAGCCGCACGCTGGTTCTGTGGGACGGCGTACCTTTGAACGATCCTTTCGGTGGGTGGATTTATTGGACGCGTATACCTTCAGAAGAGGTTGAGCGCGCTGAGGTGATTCGTGGGGCTACCACCAGCGTCTTTGGCGACAGAACGATGTCGGGTAGTGTCGCTCTCTTTACCCGTCCAGCAGAGCCGTTCCGCCTGAGCCTCGGTATGGAAGGCGGCAATCTGGGAACCATTCAACCCAGCGCTGGCTTCTCTCACGTGATCCGGAAAATCGGGGTTAGTGGCTTCTTTCGTGCCTTCGACACAGATGGATATCTGATCGTTCCCAAGGAAAGGGCAGGCCGGATTGATACTCCAGCCGGAGTTCGTTTCGTCGCCGGTGCATTTAAAACCGACTACTCAACTGCAAAGGATCGTATCAGCCTGAAAGTGGATGTCTTGACGGAAGAGCGGGCCAACGGCACTCCTTTTCAAACGAATTCCACCAGCCTGGGAACCCTCGGTGCCACCTATTCTCGCGATTTCGGCGCCGCCAGTCTGGGCCTGATTGGCTATCATTCGCGCCAGCAGTACCATCAGAGCTTTTCTGCTCTGGCTGCTGACCGCAATTCAGAACGTTTGACCAGCTATCAGAGTGTCCCGTCAGAGGCTGTTGGGGGTGGTGGGTATCTGAAGGCTAAGCCTGGACGCTTCAACTGGACCGTTGGCACCGATGTGCAACGCGTTGAAGGCACCAGCACTGAGACGGTGATCCCGACAGGTTTGCGTATTGGAGGAGGCACTCAGACGCAAACCGGAGTCTTTGGACAAGGCGATGCGAAGCTTGGCAAGCTGCAACTCTTCTTTGGTTCCAGCGGGCAGTATGCCGGCAAGGCAGGTAACTTCTATCAGCCATCGGGAGGATTGGCCTATGGTGCCGGGCCATTCCGGTGGAGAGCCAGCGCTTATAGAAGTTTCCGGGCGCCCACACTCAACGAACTCTACCGGGAATTCCGGGCAGGGAACACCACAACACAAGCCAACCCCAACTTGCTTTCCGAAAAGTTGTGGGCCGTCGAATCCGGCCTTGACTACAATGGGGAGCTTTTTAGCGCCCGGGTTGGGGGCTTCTACAAGGAAGTTGGCGATTTGATTACCAATGTCACACTGTCGAGCAGTGCCGCTGCGGTTGTCCGTCAAAGGCGCAATGCCGCTTCAGCCAGCATCCGGGGCGTCGAAGTGGAGCTGGAAAAGCGCTACAAACAATTCCGCTTTGAGAGCTCTTATTTGATGGCCGATTCGAGGTTTGTAACCAGAGAGAGATTGCCACAAGTGCCAAAGCATCAGGGTACAGCCCAGATCACCTGGTATGGTCGCAAAACGCTCGTGACGGCAAGTATGAGAAGTTCAGCCTTGCAGTTTGAAGACGACCGCAACACTCAATTGCTACCCGGCTTCGCGCTGTTTCAACTTTCAGCCCGGCAGGATCTATGGAAGGGCCTAAAAGCGACCCTTGCCATTGAAAACATCGCGGACCGCCGCATTCTCACTGGATTCACTCCATTTCCTCAAACAGGCGGACCACAGCTTTACAGGGTGGGTTTAAGATGGGATGGCCGAATTTAAGTTTGGCCCGTAACGCAGCCTTCTGTTGTTGCGCCTATATCAATGAACGCAGATCCACAACTCGTTGCACGTGCCCAGTCGGGAGACGAAGTAGCGTTTAATGAGTTGGTCGCGGGTTGCCGGAAGCGCGTCTTGTCGATCGTTGGCCGATTGATTGGCAAACCGGAAGACGTAGAGGACGTAGCCCAGGATGTGTTCTTGCGTTTGTATTTTTCGCTGAGTCAGTTGTCGAACGCAGAGCTTTTTGATCGCTGGTTGTACCGCCTGACGGTAAATGCAGCCTACGATTACATGCGCAAGACGAAGCGACGCAAGGAAAGCCGTATGGCTGACCTCAGCGAAGCTCAAATGGTGATGGCGGATGCTTCTGCCGGCGAGTTGCAAGGCAAGTCGGATGAGAGGCAGTCGACATTAAGAGATTTTGTTCATTGGCTTCTAAGTGGAGTCAGTGAGGAAGATCGAATCCTGCTACTTTTGAAAGAGGTAGAGGGTTTATCGATCAAGGAGCTGGAAGAGGTCTATGGGGCCAACGAAAGCGCCTTGAAGGTGAGATTGTTTCGGGCCCGGCAACGGGTGCTGAAAGCTTTTGAGAAGTCAAAAGAATTGAAGGGAAAAGATGGCGAATCACGATCAACAACTGGATGAATTGCTACAGAGCTACCGTGCGGCTTGTCCAGAAACCGACGCCAGTGCCAACTTCATGCCCGGTGTATGGGCTCGAATCGAGGCGCGCAAGAAATCTGAGCTATGGCTCGTACGCTGGGTGAATTCTTTTGCCACGGCTGCGGCGCTGGTTGTCATGGGCTTGGGTTTCCTTTTGTACCAGAATCCGAAGCCGTTGCCGCAACGCGCTTACATCGAGAAGCTTACTGACGAAATCAACGAGGACCACTTCCTCGACGCATCCTACGTGGCCAGCGCAAAGCCTGCCAGGTTCTGGAGCAACCGCTAAATGCAGATTTCTGGAGGGAAAGTTGCAATTTATCTTGGCTTGATCTTTGGCGCCGGTATTACTGCAGGTGCTTTGGGGCACATGCTTTATTCCACTGAAACAGTGAGCGCCAAAGCGGTACCGGCCAACAATAACGACGACTGGCGTCAGCGCTATGTCGAGAGCATGCGCACTCGCCTGAAAATGGGCGACGATCAACTCAAAGAGCTCAACGAGACCCTCGATGAAACTCGTGTTGAATACCGCTTGCTCCGGCAACGCTACAAACCTGAGATGCAAAAGATCCATCAGGTGCAGGTAGACAAGATCAAGAAGTTTCTGAAGCCGGAACAGCTTTCTGAGTTTGAGAAAAT
>JAPKYY010000708.1 GCA_026394095.1 Acidobacteriota bacterium
GTTGTGCATGGTGAGAAGAGAGATCGGAGCTTTCTCGTTCAGGCTGTCAGAGTCTGAAACGAGAGCGGCATGGTCGAGGAAGTCGCCGATGGATTCGCCGCGCTCAGTGGCTTCGGCAGCGGCGTTGATGAGTTCGAGGAGGTTGGCGATGCGGCCTTCGTTTTCAGGTGCCGGGTTTTCTTCGAGAGTCTTGATGTAGCCGGTTCTTGCCAGAAGAGTGCGGAGCAGGTCTTCGACCGATTTGTTTTCGAGGCCATCGCGGAGTTCGAGGATCATCTTGCGGAAAGCGTCGAGGGCGGCTTCGGCGCGAGAGCCGAGGGAGTGATCTTCGATCTGCCTGGCGGTTGCTTCCCAGAGGCTGATTTTGTTGGCTTGGGCGAATTGGTCGACCTGGTCGAGGGTGGTTTTGCCGATGCCGCGGGCGGGGGTGTTGACTACCCGGAGGAAGGCGATAGAGTCAGTTGGGTTGACGAGCAGCTTCAGGTAACTGAGGGCGTCTTTGATTTCGGCGCGCTGATAGAAGCTGAGGCCGCCGACGACAGTGTACTTGCGGCCGTAGCGCCGGAGGGCTTCTTCGATCTGACGGGACTGGGAGTTCGTCCGGTAGAGGATGGCAATCTGGGTTTTGGGGTCGCGGTCGAGGGTTTTATCGATGCGGTCGGCTATCCAGAGGGCTTCGTTTTCGCCGTCCATGGCTTCATAGAGGCCGATTTTGGGGCCGGCGGTTTGATCGGTCCAGAGGTTTTTGCCTTTGCGCTGGGTGTTGTTGGCGACGACGGCGCTGGCGGCTTCGATGATGTTTTTGGTGGAGCGGTAGTTTTGTTCGAGGCGAACGATTTTGGCATTGGCGTAGTCGCGCTCGAAGTCGAGGATGTTGCGGATGTCGGCACCGCGCCAGGAGTAGATTGACTGGTCTTCGTCACCTACGGCGACGACATTGCCGTGGCCCATGCTGAGCAGGCGCATGAGTTCGTACTGGCTGCGGTTGGTGTCCTGATACTCGTCGACCATGACGAAGGAGTAGCGGCGGTTGTAGAGTTCGCGGAGTTGGGTGTCGTGTTTGAGGAGGCGAACGCTTTCGAGCAGAAGGTCGTCGAAATCGACGGCGTTGGCCTGGCGGAGGCGGGATTCGTATTGCTCGAAGATTACGGCCATGCGGGAGGCTTTGGGGTCTTTGGCGTTTTTTGCCAAATCTGCGGGACTCTCGTGGTGGCTTTTGGCTTGGGAGATGCGCGAGAGGGCCGCGCGGTATTGCATGAATTTGTCGTCGAGACCAAGACCCTTGTAGATCTGCTTGATCAGTGTCATCTGATCGTCGTCGTCGTAGATGTTGAATTGCCGGGTGAAGCCGTGGCGGATGTCGGCTAGGCGGTCTCCGTCGCGGCGCAGGAGACGAACGCAGAAGGAGTGGAATGTAGAAACAAAGGGGGTGTCGTAGTTTTCACCGGTGGAGGCAAGGAGCTGGTCGACTCGCTCCTTCATTTCTTTGGCCGCTTTGTTGGTGAAGGTAACGGCCAGGACGCTGTAGCCGGGGACTTTGTGGGCGTGGACGAGGTTTGCAATGCGGTGGGTGATAACGCGAGTTTTGCCAGAGCCGGCACCGGCAAGGATAAGGAGGGCGCCGTTGATGTGAGCGGCGGCTTCGCGTTGGGAGGGGTTGAGGCCTTCGAGAAAGTCCATTGGATTGAGTAGCTTAGGAGGAGACTCGGGTGTCACCGCCACGAATCCATTTTAGCATGAGCCCAGATTTTGAGACTTGCTTCGAGAGGGTTAGAAAATTAGTATTAGAAGTTAATACCCACTAATGGGGGTATTCAATACCCCCATAAGAGAGGGAGAATACCCTCATTTTAGGACTTGAGTACCAACAATAGTACTAGTACAAAGGACATATGTCACGTAGTAAGACATCCCCAACACCGGTTCCGCTGCCTGAGATTCAAA
>JAPKYY010000161.1 GCA_026394095.1 Acidobacteriota bacterium
TCAGAACGCCTTATCGACCCCAAGAGCCCGGAACGCAGACCGAGGCGAGCTGCCTACGCACTGCCCACGCTCTTCACCTCTGCCAATGTTTTCTTTGGCTTTCTTGCCATCACCAAAACCATCGAGGGCACGCTGAGGGCAACCCAGCAGGGCGCGGTCTCAATTCCCGAATACGCCCTCGCTTCTCAGCTCATTGGAGTCGCCGTTGCCTGCGATGGTCTCGACGGCCGCATCGCCCGCATGACCAATACCGTCAGCGACTTTGGCCGCGAGCTCGATTCCCTCGCTGACGTCATCACGTTTGGTATCGCTCCCGCCGTGCTTGCCTTCTGCTGGGGCTTCTTCTTTGTCAGCCACAACATCGAACCCGCCTTTCGCGATCAAATCCTGCAGGGCGGCTACTTCCTCTCTTTCGTCTACCTGCTCTGCGGCGCGGCTCGCCTCGCGCGCTTCAACGTAGTAACTAACCCGGTCCCCAAAAACCCGGGTCGGCCTGATCGCAAATATTTCGTGGGCTTACCGATTCCGGCAGCAGCTGCCTTCATCGCGAGCATCGTCTATTTCGCCAACAGCGTACCGATCGAGAACTGGATCGTCTCTCTGCTCTGGCTCGCGTTGCTTGCGCTCATGAGCTTTCTCATGGTCAGCACCTGGCGCTACCGCAGCTTCAAAGACCTCAATCTCCTCCAGCCTCGCTCCCCACTCAGCATCATCTTCGTCGGCAGCGTCATCTTCATGGTGTGGAACTACTCCCAACCTGTCCTCTTTTTGATGTGCTTCACCTACACAGCAAGCGGCATCCTCGTCCGCATCGGCGGTCTCCTCCGGCGCAAGCCCGAAACCATTCCAAACACAACGGAGAACCCCTCCCTTGGCTAAACCAAAGCTCGCCCTCGTAGGCGGCCAGACCCTGCTTGGCCGCGAAATCCGCGAGCATGCAAAAGACTTTGACATCCACCCGATGGACACCACCGACGATGAAGGCAAAACGCTCGTCCGTGATGAAGACGACCTCGCGCTCATGTCGCCCCTCGATCAAAAGGTAGTCGAGGCCGCAGCCGTTGTCATGCTTGCCGGCGACCTCGAATCCACTGCCAAAGTGCGCAAGATGCGCACCCGCGACCTGATCGACCTCACCGGCGTTCTCGAGATCGACCCCACCGCCCGCCTCCGCTCTCCGCTCAGCGAAGCCCCCATGGCAAGGCCTGCTTCACCGGTTGAAGTAATTGCCCACCCGGCAGCCACCATGCTCGCCCTCTTTCTGCAAACGCTAAACTCAGTAGCTCCGATCGCCCGCACAGTCGCCAACCTCTACCAGCCTGCAAGCGAATTCGGTACCCCGGGCATCACAGAACTGCAGCAACAAACGGTCGCACTCCTTAGCTTCCAAACTCTACAGAAGAAACTCTTCGACACCCAGGCCGCCTTCGCCATGCTCGCCCGGCTTGGCGAGGAATCCGCCCACAAGCTTGAGAAGATCGAGCTCCGCATCGAACGTAACCTCGCCAGTCTCCTCGGCGGCAAGGTGCCGCTGCCGTCTCTGCGCCTTACCCAGGCGCCTGTCTTCCACGGCATCAGTGCCTCGATCTGGGTTGAATTCGAATCCACCCCAGACCTGAAGCGCATCGCCGATGTACTGGCCAAAGCGGGCATCGACATCCGTGGTGAAGACCTCGAACCACCCAACAACGTCCAGGTAGCCAATCAGGAAGGCGTGGCCATCGGTGCCATCGAGGCCGACCGCAACCACCCTCGCAGCGCCTGGTTCTGGCTTGCCGCAGATAACCACCGCATCACCTCACAAAATGCGATTCTGGTGGCTATGGAGAGGATCAAAGCTTGAATCGCCGCGCCTTTATCTTGAGCAGCGCCGCCCTCGGTGCCACATCCTGCGGGTATCGCGTAGCTGGCAAGGCAGACCTGATGCCGAAGGAAATCCACAGCATCGGCATCCCGCCGTTTACTAACCCCACCACCCGCTACAGACTCACAGAGCGGCTCCCTGTCGCGATCACCCGTGAGTTCCTGGCCCGCACGAAATACCAGATCCTCCCCGATGCCACTGGTGCTGACGCAGTTCTGCAAGGTTCCATCAGCATGGTGATGGCCTACCCGACAGTCTTCGACCCCACCAGCGGCCGCGCCGCCGGCGTGCAGGTTCAGACAATTCTCGCTGTCACGCTTACCCAGGCCATCACAAAAAAAGTCCTCTACAACAACCCCAGCCTCGACTTCCGCCAGCGCTACGAAATCTCAACTGACCCGCAGGCCTACTTCGACGAATCTACCAGCGCCTTTGAACGTCTCAGCCGGGATGTCGCTTCCTCAGTTGTCACGGCCATTCTCGAGAACTTCTAACCATGACCGCCGAGCAGTTTGTCACTGGCCTGCAAAAGCAAAAACCTCCTGCTGTGGTTCTCTTCGTTGGCCCGGACGCCTACATGCGCAGCCTCTGCAAAGAGGCCCTCATCGCAACTGTTCTGCCCACGGCCGAAGATCGCGAAAGCGGCTGGAGCCGTTGGGATCTTACTGAAGTCAGTGTTGCCCAAGTCCTCGACGATGCTGCTGCCATGTCGCTCTTTGCCACCCGCAGACTCATCTGGGTTGCAGGAGCCGAAGCCGTTGTCCCCAAAGGCCGCGCCAAGCAGGACGAAGAGTCTAACGGAGCGAAGGAACTTATCGCTTACCTCGCCAACCCAACTCCGGACACAACGATTGTTTTCGATTGTTCCCGCTACGATTTTGAAGGCGACGACAAGACAAAAGTCGAGAACCTCCGCAAGTTCTTTGCGAATGTGAAGGCACAAGTAGAGTTCCCCCGCTTCACCCCTGACGCCGCACGGCGTCTGGCCCTCGACCTGGCCTCCGAAAAGAAAATTCGTATCGCCGCCCCTGAACTGGAGCTTCTCATCGAAGCCACCGGAGCCGACGCCTCTCGTATCAACCAGGAGATGGAGAAGCTCTCCCTCTATGCAAAACCTGGCGAGACCATCACCCACGACACGATCACCGCGCTGGTACCAAATGCCCGCGCCGCGAACATCTTCGGCCTGGTAGCCGCCATCGGCCGTGGCGACAGGGCAAAGAGCCTCGACATTCTCGATACATTGATTCGGGAAGGAGAATATCTGCCGATCGCGCTGGCGTTTCTTGCGACACAATTCCGCCTGGCTCTAGCCGCACACGAGGCAAGGGTAAAGGGTTCGATGCAGATACAGGGGCACTTCAGCAAGCTGGGCACGCCGATGTGGAAAGCCCGTGCCGAACAGGTGGAGCAGACGATGACAGCCTTTGCGCCCGGCCGCCTCAAGCGCGCGATGCTGCTGGTTTATGCAGCAGATCAGGCACTCAGGGACACCCGTCCCGATGACAAGACGGTGATGGAAGATTTCGTCTGGAAAGTAACCTCGAAAGAGGGCTAGCCCCAAGCTGCCGCTCATCGCGCGTTCTTCGAGTGTGGCCCCACCGGCCCACCTGTAATTCTCTCGTAGCGCCGCACGACGGCTTCAACCGCCCCAGGCTCCCCGGTCAGAGGCCCTTGAAGGAAGGCTGCAACAATATCCACGGTTGCCCGGTGTGTCTCTTCCACCTCGCGAGGCCCACCCATCAATTGCGCCAGAAGAAACCGCCCTGGGGCCGAAAAGAAGAGAGGCACATCGGTAAAGCCATAATGATTGGCTCCGCCGATTTCATAGCGAAAGCCCCCGGCTTCCAGCTTTTCAAGGAGCTGCCTGTTGCCAGACAAATACCACTCCGAGTGATGCGTCTCGGCAGGGTCGCTCTGAAGCAACAAGAACTGCCCCTTCAATGCTTTTCCGGCAATGTTGCCATAGAGCGTACCATCGATGTTGGCTGCCGCTTTAACCCTTGGGTCTCGATCCATCGAAACCGCTGCGGTAGCCCCACCAAACGAGTGCCCAATAACGCCAATGTGGTTGAGGTCCAGCCGATCGAAGAGCGTAGCCCCCAGAACATCAACCCGGTGAATTTGATCCACTACAAAACTCACATCACTGGCACGCAGATCCAGATGCCGGATCATGTACCCGATCCTGTTCCCATCGTCCTTCGATAGGTTCTCGATAGTCGTAACGATACGCCCGTCGGCAAGTTCTACTACAGCGGCCTCGTATGGATGATCGACGGCAAAAACCACATACCCCCTGCTCGCCAAGCCTGTAATCAGGCTTGTATAGAATGCCCTGGACGCACCATACCCAGGCGAAAACAGTACCACCGGCCATTGCTTCCGATCCGTCGATATCGGAGCTTCCAGAATGCCGTTGCTTTGGATCCGGTCGTATCGGCGCATCACAAAACCGGGAAGTAGCGACACATAGTCTGGCAACCGGCCGAGTCCGTCGATGTAAGAAGAGGAGATACCGCGTGAACCCTGAGCTGCCGGGTACCAGGCCTGAACAACAACATTCCTTCTGGCGTGAAGGCCAGCCGTGGCCTCCTCCGGCCGGGTTGCGTCTACCCACCGAAACACTTTGGTTCCGATAGCATATCGACCCTGTGGTTGGGTCAACTGTGGAACTGGAACCAGCACCCAGACAGCAACAAAAGAAAACATCAGAGCTGCAAGAGAAAGCCTTAACAGAGTGCTCGCAACTCCGGTGTTGCGCAGAAATGCCGCAACAGCAAGCAAAACGTAGCCAGGGATGAACTGCCAGTAGAATCCCTCTAGCGCAACCTGCAGCACTGCTAGCGCAAGCAAAGCAGACAGCACAAACCGCATGCTGAGCCCAGGCAACGACAGCCGGAAAGCCCACAACCCCGACACGGCAACCAGCGCACCCGCAAATGCCGCAGCTAACAAGGACATAAGTCTTCGCAGAGGCCGGGCCTCATTTGTTCATCCTGCATGAATGAAGGACGAAAAAATGAGGCACCTTCTTTCTGGAAGGCGTAGATATTGTTTCAAGGGATTAAGAAGCGCGCAGGCACAACCGTCCTGTGATAGGACGGTGAGAGAGAACTTCTTTAGGAAGGGTGACTTCGAAGGAGGGCTAACTAAGCAGCAATTGCTTTGAGGCGACGGGAGAGACGGCTCTTATAGCGAGCAGCCGTGTTCTTCTTGATCACGCCCCACTTTGCGCCACGATCCACGATCGAAAAGACTGCCGTGAGCTGCTTGGAAGCTTCTCCGTGATTCTTGTCGGCCAGGAGCTTGCGCATAATCTTGATTGCGCCCTTGATGCGGCTGCGCCGTGCGCGATTCGCCGCTGTGCGCCGCTCGGTGATACGGACGCGTTTGATAGATGTAACTGTATTCGCCATGCTAAACCATTAACCAAAATAACACAGAGATCAGCCTCTGCGCCAGCGGTTCAGCCCAATCGCCACAAAGCCGGCTCCAATCGTGAGCCAGGATGCAGGCTCAGGCACAGGCGCAAACGGGTCACCCAACACCGCCGTACCTGACACGGTGAGCGTGTATTCCCCCTGATGCCTGTTGGGGGAATCGATTGCCCCACTTGAATAAAAACTGTCCACTCCAATGTAGTAGGTCCCCGGATCTAGATTCGCAATCGTGAATGTGTCCGGATCTCCTTCAATTCCAACATCAGACCCTATGAAGACCCCGGTCCCCAAACCGGTATTGTCAATCGCATTGCCGTTTGATAGATAGAGCGCCACATCAAAACCGCTTCCAACAGCAGGGGTTGCAGTAAACGTCATCGTGCCAGGATTCACAACGAGAAAAATGTAGAAAACATCTCCGCCCCCTACGGTTTGGAAGTCAGAAGCGCCAAAAGGAAGGGAATTCACCTGACTCGTTTTCCCAACAGTAGTGTCAGTGTTCGAATAATCGAGCGACAGAATGGTGTGTGTCGGCTGAATCGTCGCGGCATGTCCAAGCATGGCGACGACTCCAATCATCAAAGCCATTCTGAAACATTTTGCGGCGAATATGTTTTGGGTCACGATCAGCTTTATTTTAGGACTAAAGTCCCAGTACGACAAGCCCTTTATGTCCTCATTGCTCGCTATCATAGTGTTTAAGCCATGTCCGACTCCCTGATCATCGCGAATCGTGAATTCCGCTCCCGGCTCCTGATTGGCACTGGAAAGTACCGCAGCTTCCCTGAAATGCAGCAGTGCCACACCGCCTCGGGTGCTGAAGTCGTAACAGTTGCGGTCCGCCGCGTCGAACTGGACCGCTCTCAGGAGAGTCTCCTTAACTACATCGACCCGCAGCATTACTTCCTCCTGCCCAACACGGCCGCCTGCTACACCGCAGAAGAGGCCATCCGAACCGCCCGCCTGGGGCGCGAAGTCGGCCTCTCCGACTGGGTCAAGCTCGAAGTCATTGGAGACCAGAAGACCCTCTACCCCGACGTCATCGGCCTCATCGAGGCCACAAAAGTTCTGGTGAAAGAAGGCTTCACCGTGCTGCCCTACACCAACGACGACCTCATCGTTGCCCGCAAACTGATCGATGCAGGTGCAGCCGCCGTCATGCCTATGGGGGCGCCCATTGGCTCAGGTCTCGGCATCCAGAACATCGCCAACCTCCGCATCCTGCGCGAAATGATCACTGAGGTGCCTCTAATTGTCGATGCCGGAGTCGGCACCGCAAGCGATGCCGCCATAGCGATGGAACTCGGCTACGATGGCGTCCTCCTGAATACCGCAGTAGCCGAAGCCGCCGACAGCATCAAGATGGCCGAAGCGATGAAACACGCTGTCATGGCAGGCCGCCTCGCCTTCCTTGGTGGACGTATGCCCCGCCGCCTCTACGCTTCTGCCAGCAGCCCTCTCACAGGTCTGGTTCGTTAGTATGTTTGTATGCAGCATGACTTCAGCCATTTCAAAGAAGCTTTAGAAGAACATCAATCCCGGTCGAAATCCAAGGCCAAACTTGAAGTGTTCGGGGATATCCTTACAGCAATTGCCCTAAAGG
>JAPKYY010000512.1:0-4165 GCA_026394095.1 Acidobacteriota bacterium
GTGGGCATATAGAGATTCTTGCCGACGCTGTTGAGCCCTGCCGGATTGGCGAAATTGGCAATCTGAATCTGCCCGGCTACCTGCGTTGCGGTCTGCCCGGGAAGGGAGTAGCTCACGGTGCCATCCGAGCCAATTGTCACTCCCTGAGCCTCGGCCGGAATCGTGATCTGTGGTTCGAGTGCGTCGCCGTCACTAGTAACAATATTGCCGTCGCGGTCGAGGTGAAATCCACCCGAGCGCGTATAGGCGGTTTCGCCCGTGGGCCGCCGGATCTGGAAGAAACCCTTGCCCTGAATCACCAGATCCAGTGGATTGTTGGTCATCGCGAAATCACCCTGAGAGAAGAGGATTTCGTTTGAGACGGTTCTTGTGCCAAGGCCCAGTTGCAATCCGCTTGGGATGTTGGTCTGTGCGCCAGCCGAGGCTCCAGGCTGCGTCAGGGTCTGATACATCAGGTCCTGAAATTGCGCCCGCCGGGCCTTGAAGCCCGAGGTGTTGGCATTGGCCAGATTGTGGGCAATGTTATCCACGTTGAGTTGCTGGGCGGACATACCGGAGCCAGCGCTATAGAGTGCTCGTATCATGCTTGATTCCTATACCCGACCCACTTCTTCAGTGGATCGCTTCCCCATCTCGCCATGCAATTGCAGGGCCTTTTGCAACATCTCGAACTGACGTGAGATCTTCACCATCTGTATACTGCCTGTGGTCGGATCGATGTTGGACTTCTCCAGCCAACCCTGATGTACCTCAACTCCGGCAGCCCGTTTTAACTTGTTAGTTTCATCGGTACCGATTTGGAAACTGCCATTGCGTGTCAACAAATTGCCATCTGGCGATTCTGTGACGAAGTAGGCGTTGCCTTCGAGGGCGACATCGAGCGGGCGAGCTGTTGGCTCGAGCAGACCCTGGCTGAAGTTGATCCAGGACTTGCGCAAATCGGGCGAAAGCCCTGTAAATTCAAGGCCGCCGTTGGCCGCAGCGGCTTCGTCCGAGCCATATAGGGCATAACGCTCAAGCTCTGATTTAAAGGCTGGTGTGCCTGTGTTGGCCAGATTATTGGCGACAATGTCGAGGCTCTCAGCGCGGGCACGAAGACCGCTGGCGAGGATGCTGGTTGTGGTGTCCATGATGCTACTGACAAAGGGAATTGCAATCTGGTGACCAAAGGCATTTTTGTCTTTGGCATTGCGCGTGCAACACGATTCTGCGTGATGCCATCCATGACGAGCCTCGAAGCCACTTTGCCTCAGTTGACTGCAGGTATCAGTTTTGATGCCAAGTCGGAGTTTGGGCGTTCTACCGAAGGCACCGAGGATGCAAGTGGCGCTGCTACTGATACGGGCATGGCTGCGTTGCTTGGCATGTGGGCCACGATATTCCAACAGCAAGTACTGCCGGAGCCGGTCGCCGTTGAAGTTGGTACTGCATGGCAAGAAGGCGGCAAGACTGCTGTGGCTGAGACTCAGGCCGCCTCCGCCACAGGCGCAACAGAAGAGAGCCCTCGTGGCGCCAAAGGCGCTCCTGCCTTGGCGGCAGATATCCTCGGCCTCATTGGTGGTCAGGCTGTGCAGGCTTCCATCGTCTGGCAACCGGTTCCAGAATCGGTTGAGGCGAAAGTTGTCAGCTCCGAAGCTAATCCTCTGCAAATGATGCAGGAAGCAGTCACGCCAGCCAGCTTGTTGCCCCTGCCAGCAAAAACGGAAGCGCCTGCCGTGGAGACTTCGGTCGTCGAACCCACAGGTCCTGATTTGCCCGCCCCGGTTGCTGCGCCCGCCCCGCTGAAGACTGAAGCCAGCACCGAAGCTCCTGTGATTGCTGCAGTAATGGAGGCCCTTGTCCCCATACCTCCTGTAGCTGTTCCACAAAAGCCGAAAAGCTCTGATGCTGCCCTGAAAGCGGTTGAGAGTGAAAATGAGATTCCGATCCGTCACGAGCCCGCTCCGGCCGCTTCAAAAGTGTTGCCCGCTCAAGAGCCTCCACCGCTGGAAACTGTCGTCAACCTGAAACGGAAAGTGAGTGAGCGTATTCTGCCGAAAGCGATGGCCGTTGATGTCCAAGTGGCAGTGAAGGAATCGCCGGAACCGTCATCGGGGCCCGAGCCAACGCTTGAGGTCACCCCCCAGGCGGTACCAGCAGAGATGACAGCCCAGGATGTGGCCGCAGAAGCGTCCCTCAATGAAGCCCATCTCACAGAAGCCCTTCCCAAAGAAGAGCCGAAAATGGCACTGGAGCAGCCGGTGCAGGACGCCGCTCCACGCCAGGAGGCTCCAGTCTTGAAGGCTGCTGCTGAAGAATCTGCCCCATCGCCGGCTCCGCACTCTCTAGAGCCCGCTCCTCGCGCACCATCTGGCGCAACGCCACCGCCGGCTCCTCAGTCAACGCCGGTGACGCAACGCAGTAAGCCTGCTTTTGTGCCGGAAGCCCCTCCCACTCCCCTGGCTTCTCGCGAGGCCAAAACGATTTCGATCCGCATTCCGCTCAATGATGCCAGTGCGGCAATGGGCACTCCGGCCCGCCATCTCGACCTCATCTTCAATCAGCGAAACAACGATCTCACCTTGCAATTCAATTCGCCCAATACCGAAATTCAGGGCCGAATCGAAGAGTCAATGCCGGCACTTCTCAATAAGCTTCAGACCGAGAATTGGACTGCGCGTCCGGCTGAGCTGGCCGCTAGTGCGGCGCAGCCTGATATGGGCTTCGATGGCCGCCGCCGCGCAGACAGTCTTTTGCCTTCTGCGAACCAATTCGACTCGCTCCGCGAACCGATTGCTACCGCCGGCACTTCCTCGCAAGGCTTCAATTTTGACGATTCCCCGGCAGACCGCAAGGATGCCCAAGACCAGAACCAGCAGGGCCGAAACCGGAAAAAAGAGCAGGCCTGGCAAAACGAATTTGACGAACAGCTTGAGCCATAGGCTCAGCCCACGATCGAAGAAAAGGAGCATTCCATGAGTTCAAATCTGAACTTGAGCGGCGTTCAGCAGCCCTCGTACGACACAACCAATCTGGCTGGCCGGGCTGAGGCCGCCGGTGCCAAGCCTAAGACCACAAAGGACGCCAATGACTTGTCCAACAAGGAGGTCTTCCTTCAACTATTGATTGCCCAGATTAAGAATCAGGATCCGACCAAGCCGGCCGACAGTATCCAGTACCTCACCCAGCTCAGCCAGTTCACGGGCGTAGAACAGCTGGTGGATATCAAAAACCAGATGAAGACTTTGGTCGAGAAGCTGACCCCGGCGGCAGCCACCGAAACGAAGACACCCTAGCCACCGCACGCAGCTCACAAGATTTTTTCAGGAGACACGAAAGAAATAAATGTTTACATCATTCTCAACCGCACTCTCTGCTCTCGGCGCACACGCCACGGCAGTCGACGTTGTTGGCAACAATCCCTGGGCGCAGGTCTCGGAGAAACACAGGTCGGGTTTGGCGTGGGAAGGCCCGTCACGCTCAGGAATTTCTCGCAGGGCGCGATCCAGGCCAGCAGCGGTGCCCTTGATGCTGCAATCCAGGGAGACGGCTTTCTCCTGCTCAAGAGTCCGCAGAATGCGACAGTCTATTCTCGTGGTGGCAACCTGATTGTCGACAAGTCGGGAAACCTCCTGACAGGTAAAGGCTACAAGGTTCAGGGTTGGACGGAGAAGAACGGCAAACTCGACACCAACGGGCCTGTAGGCGACATCGTTGTCCCGGTAGGCTCGATCAAAGCCCCCGTAGCCTCAACAACCTTTCAGTTCGACATGAATCTGAATGCAGCGGCTACGCTCGGCCCTCCCCCGGAGAGCTTCCGCTCCTCAATTGAAATTTTCGATTCCCTCGGTACCAGCCACGTAGTTTCTGTTGGCTTCACCAAGTCCGCTACGCCCAATGCCTGGGACTACAGCATCACGATCCCGGATGCAGACGTTGCCGCACCGATTGCTCCCCTGACGGGGACCTTGCAGTTTGACAGCAATGGCAAACTGACAACCCCTGATGCAGCCACCGACATTACCTTCGCTATCGCTGGCCTGGCCAACGGGGCTTCCGATATCAATCTCAAATGGAGCATCTATAACGGCTTGACCCCACGGATCACGCAGTATGCGCAGCCTTCTGCGGTTAGCGCCAACTCACAGGACGGCCAACCCTCTGCCGCCTTGATTCGCGTTGGCAT
>JAPKYY010000512.1:4182-5168 GCA_026394095.1 Acidobacteriota bacterium
AAACGGAGTCCAGACTGCAGTTGGCCAGGTGGCGATGGCTTCGATCCGCAACCCTGAATCGCTTGTGGCCGTCGGGGACAGTGCCTTCCAGCTGAGCGAAAAAAGCGCACTGCCTGCCATCGGAACCCCAGGCACCGGTGGCCGCGGCTCCATTCTCGGAGGGGCTGTTGAAGCCTCTACCGTCGATATCGCCCGCGAGTTCACCAATCTCATCGTCCTGCAGCGCGGTTACCAGGCCAATACCCGTGTGATCACTACCGTCGATGAAATCAGTCAGGAGACGATCAACCTCAAGCGTTAAGGCCTGACGGAATCCTAACTCATGCTTCAAGCCGAGCAATTCGACCACTACCTCGACATGCCTTTGAGTGTCGAGGCGGTACTCGACGAAAAAACAATGACCATCTTCGAGATTCTGGCGCTCGAAGAAGGCAGTGTGATCAAGCTCAACCGGTCTGCCGGGGAGAACATCGACCTCATCATCGGTGGCAACCCGGCGGCCTTCGCAGAAGTCGTAATCATCGACGAATCGATGGGCGTTCGAGTCACAGATTTGGCAATCGACAACTGAGGAAGAAATGAAGATGTGGAATCAGTTAAAAGAAGCGTTCACCAAGGGCCGTCTGTTTGGTACAAGCCAACAGGGGCAGCAACCGCGAGCAAAGATTAGCATCGCCGGTCAGAAGTGGTTGGGCCCGGGCGAGTCCATGCGTGTCCTTGAAGTTGAAATCGATGGGACCAACCACAAACTTGTGGTCTGGAATAGTGCCAAATCCAGTCAGATTCTTGAGCTGACTTCGGTGCAGCGTGCGAGGGAAGCGGTTTGCTAAAGACGCTTCTCACGATCGGCTTTTGCGCCAGTGCCGCCTTTGCCGCACCGGCCTCGGCCATCGATTCCAGCAACACGCCGCTGCGGCTGGCGATACAGCTCACCATCGCGGCAATGGTTCCGATGCTTTTCGTAACCATGACGCCATTCCTGCGAA
>JAPKYY010000435.1 GCA_026394095.1 Acidobacteriota bacterium
GCCCAATGCGCACACAAACTGTTACCGCCCCCCAAGGCCTCTTCTTCATGAACAGCCCTGAAATTGAAAAGGCCAGCGCAATGTTTGCGGATCGATTGAATAAAGAACCTCTCCCCGCTGCTGTAGACCTCGGCTACCGTATCGCCCTGAACAGACATCCCACTCCTGCAGAGAAGGATCAGTCACTCACATATCTCGCAAATGATCCCAAGCGGCTCAAGAGTCTGGCCTGGCTGCTCTTTAATCTCGACGAGTTCATTTACGTCCAATGATCAATCGCCGCCACCTTTTTCATCAATCTATCGGAGCGCTCCTTGGAGGCGCCATCGGTGCTCTCTGGGCCGAAGACGGCAAACTCGACGCTAAACTCCCCGGTGACAAAAAAGCGGACGCTGTCATTTTCCTCTTTATGTGTGGCGGCGTAAGCCACATCGACACCTTCGATCCTAAAGGCAATCAACACGCAGGAAAGCTCATCGATGCCATCGGCTTCGGCGACAACTTGTCTGAAATGAAGCGCCCGGTCATACCCTGCTTGCGCACCTTTAAGAACTATGGCCAATCCGGAATCCCTGTTTCAGACTGGTTCCCCAATGTCGGCGGTGTTGTGGACGAACTCGCCATCGTCCGGTCGATGTGGTGTAACGAAGGCAATCACTTTCCAGCAGTGATCGAAACCCAAACCGGCCACCGTGGCCGCGCCTTCGATAACCCGAGTTTCGGCGCCTGGGTCTCCTACGCGTTGGGCTCAGGCAACAAGAACCTCCCCACTTTTGTCAACGTAGGCAGAGCGTCATCACCCGTTCAACTCACTGGTGGCTATCTCGGTGCAACCTACACTGCAACGCCTTTCCAGCCGGGCCCAACTCCAATCCCAAACCTCAATCCTCCAAGCTCCAGTTCTGCTGCTGCACGAGACAAAGAGATGGAGATGCTCGCAAATCTGAATCGCGAATTCCGCGATCGCCACGCGCTCAACACCGATATTGCTGCTCGCATCAAGTCCTACGAACTTGCCGCCAACATGCAGCTCAACGCCCCTGCTGTGGTCGACCTCGCGAAAGAACCTAAACACATCCTCGATCTCTACGGTATCGGTGGAAAGCCTACCGATGAATTCGGCCGCCAACTGTTGATGGCTCGCCGTCTGGTCGAAAATGGAGTGCGTTTTGTCCAGATCTGCCATGCCGGCGGCGGCAATGGAAGCTGGGATGCGCACGGAGACATGAAGACCCACGAGCCGCTCTGTCGTGCAGTCGACAAACCCATCGCAGGCCTGATCAGTGATCTCAAACAACGCGGAATGCTCAACCGAACCCTCGTGGTATTTACCAGTGAATTCGGGCGCAGCCCCTGGTCTCAAAACACGACCGGCCGCGATCACAACCCCAAAGGTTACTCAACCTGGCTTGCCGGTGGCGGAGTTAAAGGCGGCACCATCCATGGCGCAACAGACGAATATGGCTACAAGGCCGTCGAGAACCCGCATTACTACAGCGACCTCCATGCCACCATCCTCAAGCAACTTGGTCTCGACCACAAGAAGATGCAGTACCGCGCACTCGGCCGCCTCTTCCATCTGGTAGAAGAAGGCCACGGGCCAATAGAGCAGATCCTCAGCTAATCAGTGCTAAGGCAGCGGCGCGGGACAAGGTTCTGGCTTCTCCCCTTCACGTGCCCGCACCATCGTAAACCGAACCGGTTCTTTTTGAAGCTGCATGCCCGCCTTCTTTGCCAATTTCTCAAGTCGCGGGCTGAGTCGACGGCTAAAATCCATCACGCAGGTCAGCCGGTCTGAATCATACTGACAGACAAATGTTACGGGTGAACCCCACGGCTCATAATTGCTCGAATCGTCAATGCTGACTTCTTTTCCGAGCCACGAAACCCGGCCACCCAACGATGATTTTGCCATCTGGTGGGTTGTCGAGCAATGGTAGGCCTCTCCCTCAAGGTCCGGCCCCGGCTCCCGATCCCGATACGTCTCATGATAGAGCCGGTACACTGCCTTCACTGGCCCGGTTTCGCCAATAGGGAACTCCGCTTTCCAGGTTCCCAGAATGCCCGGGCCCATCATCACCGGATAGGCCCACGGATTAAAGACGAAGTCTAAGCCGTGATCCATCCCCATTTCCACGGCAAACAACAAAAGCAACGAACCCAACGCAGCCAAAACTTTCTTCACACTCATTATTAGAATTGTCGCTTTCTTCTTTTGTATGACAATGCAAAGCCCTAATCCTCGCAGACTTTCTGCGCTTGCTTCCACTCCTCCCTGCTCATCACAGGCTCCACCACCTGCCCTTCACGAATGATGCGCCTCAGGCTGGCAATCCTCTCCTTCGTGTCGGGATGAGTCGAAAGATACCGCGCCAGATTTCCGCTCGCACCTTCTTCCTCAATCAGTCGGTTCAGAAAAAGGATCAGTCCATTGGCTGGAAGTCTTGCCTTCTCAAGTAACTCCACAGCCCCGAGATCCGCCGCCGATTCTGCGTCCCTGGAGAAGCTCAAATTCAGCAATGCCGTTGACTGATTTAAGAATATTGCGTTCGTTGAAGGATCCACCGAAAGCATCGCCAGAATCACATTCCCACCTAATTCGCGTGTGATCGCCCTCATGCTGTCGCGGTGCAGTACATGCTGGATCTCGTGCGCCAGCACTCCCGCGTACTCTTCCGGGCTCTCCGTCAAGCGCACCAGATAATCCGAAACTACGATGCTTCCACCCGGCGCAGCGAAGGCATTCACCATGTTCAACTTTGCATAGATCACCCGGAATTTGTAATCCGAACCTGCCGCCCGAAAAAGTCGACTCTCTACCTTGCCGAGCAACGCCGTCGCTGCGGAATCCTTACACGCCACCGATGGCCCGGCGATCAATTGCACCGTGGACGTTCCCAATTTCTCCTCTACCGATCGCGGTGCCATGATCGCTCCAGCTTCAGCTAACAAACCGATTCCGAAGTAATAGAAGCCAGCACCAAGCAACAGCACCCCAGCTCCGGACCGCATGATAGATGCCCAACCTGTGAGCCGCGTGTCCCACCAGGGCCTCTCCACGATCCGGGGGTAATGCTGCCCCAGTGCTTCCACAAATTCTGGCACTTCTACCAGCAACGCCGCCGAAGGCATCGCAGAGCACTCAATTCTCGCCGGGTCTCCATAGAAACCATCACTTACCAGTTTGCAGTCGGCATAGTTCCACCCAAAACAACGGTCTCCCAACTCGATCTCAATTTGGCTCAGCGATAGCCGTACCTGCCCGCTAAGACGCAACGATCGTTCTCCATCGTAGAGCAATCCTGGGAATTGAGCCGGCAACGGTTTGATTTGCATCGAATTGTTCTCCTAAAAACCAAAATCGAAACCGATGAAATCCGCGAACGATTCACCAAGCGCTGAGCTTTCGATTTGATTCTGTTCGATATCGTCCTCATCGAGTTCGCCTACCAATTCCACGCGTTGGCTCCAATACTTCACAACCCTCAGCGACATCCACGCAGAGCCCAGCCCGAGCGTCCCAACAAACAACAATGCATTGCTGATCCACAGCCAAGCCAGACTGAATCCTGTCACCCGGCAGCGAAACCTCGCCCGCCCCAGCGTAGTATGTGCCCAGCAATAGCGGCTTCGCATCGCACTCCACCAGAACCAGAAGAGCCCATAGGTCAAAACCGTAAGTGGCAGAGCAAATAGCCAGGTCCACCAAAGATCTCGAGACTCCCCGGTAAACACCAGCCTTCGGTTGCCGATGCTGGTGTTCGAGTACAAATAGCGCCGCTGATCCATCGCCAGCTTGGAAGAGTAAAGGAAGCAAGTCAAAAGCAT
>JAPKYY010000388.1 GCA_026394095.1 Acidobacteriota bacterium
ATTTCAATTACACGATCCGTGTTGATGACAATTCAACTTCGCCTGTCCAGTTTGGCCTCGTCCGGTGTTCGATCAATATTCTGGGCACGGCGACGCCGCTAGTTGGTGCGTGTAGCACTCCTGCTGGTACAGCGGGCGCGAGCTACTCAGGAGCCATCACCGCCAGCGGAGGCGCCGGTCAATACCGATTCACCCTTTCGGGTGGTGCGCTACCGCCAGGGCTATCTATCAACTCTGCCGGATCGATCAGTGGCACCATTGCTGCTACTGCATCCGGAAGCTATCCATTTGCAACCACCATCACGGATGCGGCTAATGCGACGGTTGTTGTGAACTGCTCGATTCAGGTGACTGCTTTGGTTATCCCTGTGCCGGCTATTACGGCATTAAATCCCGCGCAGGCCGTGGTGGGTTCACCAGCCTTTACTCTTGCTGTCACTGGATCGAATTTTGCTTCTTCATCGGTTCTGGTTTGGAACGGATTCGACCTTGCCACCACATTTGTAAGTTCCAGTTCGCTCTCTGCAAGCATCCCGGCCAATTTGCTTGGTGCGGCCGGAGTAGCCAAGATCCGTATTCGCAACACGAGCAGTGTTCAAAGTGCGGAGGCAGACTTCGAAGTTTTCAGCCCGCTTTCGATCTCATCCATCAGTCCAGTGTCGCTTGCTGCAAACGGTACAGCCACTCAGATTACGATCAACGGCGATGGCTTCTTTCCTGCTATAGCGTTGAGTCTCAATGGCACGAGGACAACCGTATCCCGGCTCAGTTCCCGTCAATTGGAGGCCACGGTGCCGGCCAACCTTCTACAGCAACCTGGCGTCATCACTGCCCGGCTTGAGAATCCGAATGGGGTTGGCGTTGAAGCCCGAATCAATGTGTTAAGTGCCGTAACAGTTACGCCGACCGTTTCGGTTGACAAGCCTGCTCTTGTTACCGATCAGTCTACGGCTATTGTTCGTCTGGCCCAGGCTGCTGGGCAGGCGCTGACTGGTGTTCTCGACATTACATTTGTTCCCGCCGCAGATAATGGCCCCAATAATGGAGCCAACGACTTCCCTCGCTTCAGTTCTGCGTCTACGCGGCGAATCACGTTTAATCTGGCAGCTACAGCCACTGAGTTTCGTGCGCCAATCGACCAGGGCTCTGTTGCCGGAACCGCCACTATTACTCTGACAAGTCTTAGTTTGAATGGTGTCGACGTGCTTAACGGTCAGCGCCTTACTCAAACGCTCACGATTGATGCGGCCGCGCCGCTCATTCTTCCTGGCAGCGTAGCCATGGTTCGTACTGCTACCGGCTTCAACGTTGAGATCACTGCTTTGTCCACGCAGCGAAGCCTCACCGGCGGCACGCTTACTTTTACGATCGCCAGCGGTATTACCAATAGCGGCTCGGCGACGTTTTCTATCGATAATCTCGCCGCTGTCTCTACTGCCTGGTTTCAATCCGATCGAGGCAAGACTGAAGGTGGGGGCTTCAAGCTTACGCTGCCCTACACTCTCGAAGGGGACTTTAACAACCTCAGCTCAGTGCAGGTTGTTCTCACGAATTCGCGAGGAAGCAGCACGCCGGTAAGCGGAGGCAGGCGCTAGTTTGTGGCACAGCTTTGCTGCATTTGGCGCTGAATTTTGTCCCAGTGCAACAGCACGAAAAGTGCCTGCCGGTTGTGGATCGACAGCTCTACCTGAATTGCTTCGCGCAGTAAGGAACTTGTTTTGCCCGGGAGCTTCATTCGATCCAGACTTCCGGGCACAAGTGGCATGGGGTCGAATGTTGCGGCCTCGAGTCCGTTTATCTTCAATGTCGCCTGGCCAATAAAAGATACCTCTTCGCGCCAATCCACGAAAGCGTTCAAGGTACGTTCCGATCCACGCTGGCAATAGAGAACGAGATAGGGTTGTTGCTTTTTGTTCACTCTGGAGATTCCGGGGAGCGAAGCAATCTGCAAGAGCTCTTTGAATCCAGCCACTGAAACTGTGGAGAAATACCAACGCCCCGCCTTCGGGGCTGGTAGCCGGACGGGCTCTTTCGATTCCTGACTGAAGAACAGGTTCGATGCGATGAGAACGTGAAAGAATACGGAGTGCAAGTATGCAACGTAGAACGTTTCTGGCCTCAATAGCAAGCCCCACATTATCGCTTTGGTCCCAGGACTACCCCAAAAGGGTGCCACCCTACGAGGCGGAGCTCTTCCATCTGCACAAGCAATTCTCGACGCCTGTAAAGATCAAAAGCATTGAAGTGCTGGAGCGGGATAAGGCTACTTTCGTGCGTGTTCATAGTGCTGAAGGTGCCGTTGGTATGGTGCGTACCAAGGACATCGATGATTTCATGCCGATCCTGCTTCACAAGGTGATTCCTGCCTTTGTCGGGCAGGATGCCCGAGACCTCGAATCGATTGTCGATGAGGTCTACATCAAAAATTACAAGTGGGCCGGGCAACCGTTCTGGAGCCCGGTTGCTGCGGTGGAGCAGGCAACCTGGGATCTTCTGGGCCGACTGGCCAGGAAGTCTGTTGCCTCTCTGATGGGTGGGGCACTTCGCACGGAAATACCCGTCTATCTTTCGGGTTCCGGCCGTGAGACCACAGCCGAAGAAGAAGTAGAAGTTTACGTTCGCGGACTGGCCGAAACCCAGGCAAAGGCAGTGAAATTCAAGATCGCCGGGCGCATGGGGCGCAACATCGATGCCTATCCAGGCCGCACCCGCAAGATGCTCGAGCTGGCTCGGAAGCGTATGGGCGACCAGATCACGATCTATGTCGATGCCAACGGCGGATATGATTCCACTGCTGCGATCGATATGGGGAAGTGGATGGC
>JAPKYY010000951.1 GCA_026394095.1 Acidobacteriota bacterium
ATCATCAAATTGACGATACCCGAAATCTTTCGGCTGGTTGCGGTGACAGCCTGCATTTCCGTATTGACGCGGTTGAGACGTTCATGGGCATGCCCAATGTCACTCACGGTCTGAGCCATCCGGTGTTGGTTTGCAGAGGCGGATTCAAGGTTGCTCGATACCTGCTTGCGCATTTCCTGGCTGGTATTTGCAATCTGATCAACCATGTTGGCCTGAGTAGAGGCAGAGCGGGCGAAGTTTTCCACAAAACTGGCGATCTCAGACGAACCCATGGCGACCTGTTCTGCGGTTAGACTCACTTGTTCTTCGAGGACTCCGCGCATGCGGATGGTTGCTGCTAGTTGTTGGGCGATTACGCAGCAAATTGCTGTTTCTACAACAACAAAAAACGCATGGAGCACGACATCGCCAAAGGCGGCATCGTAGTTAAAGACAATTCTCGGGACAAGCCACCAGCCAACTACGTGATGAGCCGCAATTGTTCCCGCAGCCACAAGCAAAACCCAGATGTTGGCGAAATAGCAAAGCACAGCAATGAAGCTGAAGATATGAAAGTGGTATTCGATACGGCCTTCGCCGAGGAAGATCAGGAGCATCGACATGCCCATAGTTGCTGAAGCAATTGAGATAGAAGTGGATAGCCCGCCGGGGTTAGCGTAGGTCAACAAGGCAGGAGCCGCACAGAGAATTAGCGATCCTAGCAGGGCGATCACGACGTTGGCAGAAGTGAATGCTGAGAAAAGCAGAAGTGCTGGAATGTGGGCGGCAAGAACCATTAGCAAAAAGCGATTTGCCTTGGTGCGGTGTTGAATTTCGAAGGAGTTCATAGTTGGGGAAGTAGACCTTTCAGCCGATAGGCAGGGGTTTCGGCTCGAAGAGCCCTGGAGGTAACGCAACCGGTACTTGGGAGCGAGGCTTGCAATGTGCGGTGATCGACGTTGAAGAGAATGCGGGCTTCCCAGTAGGGGGCTGGCTCGTAGCCGCCAGAATAAGTGATGCGGCCTGATGAATCGCGCACCAATAACCAGGGGGCTGCTTCTACACCTGAGGATGCAGGAGAGTCTTCAAAACGGACTTCGTAGCCTCGAGCTTCGAGCATCGCGTGCACCGGCTTTCGTTTGCCTATGTAGACAATTACTTCGCTCGCTTGAGGCCTGGGCGCACGAGCAGAAAGGTAGGCAAGCAAGCGCTCTGAACAACGGCAATCGTCAGAGGCGAAATGATAAATGCTTTGGGTTGAGAGTTTTTCGCCTTCAAGCCAGCCGGTTTTGACGTCGTTTCGCAAGGGTGCGTGAAATGCGACGAGCAGACCACCAGTGAGGCAGGTGATAAGAACTCCGACGGCCGAGAGCCAAGCGAATGTTTTGCCTTGATGCAGCATCTACACTGAGGCATATCGGCCCAGCTTAGCGGTCTTGTACGTATTCTTTCAAAAAAGGGATGGCAACTGCACCATCGGTGCGGTGCTCGCCGTCGAAAAAGGTCAGACGCCGTAAAGTCGGGTCTCGTACATATGTCTTCAAACGTTCAAATTCATAATTCACCCACTCGTCGGTGCCTACCTTGTCGCGATGCCCACGCTCGACAAGGAAAGGAATCGGTTGCGGATGTATCATCGTCCCCATGGCCGCGAGCTCTGCGTGGCTTGCGATGTTAGCCATATTCCACTCATAAATTTCATATTCCTGAGTGTGGACATAGCTGTAGGGCAACGCAGGCGAGATCAGCTTTCGAATCCACTCGTTGAAGTTGCCGCCGCATACGACGGCCTTGAATCGTGAGTCAAAGATGGGAACACGCAAGGCTGTAGCACCACCGTAAGACAGGCCGTAATAGACGATTCGTTTTGAGTCGATGTAGGAAAGTGTAGAGAGATAGTCGAGGGTGCGGCGATATTGGGCTTCGATAAAGGCAAAGAGAGAAAGCCCGCGTGGGTTGGCCAGAAGCTGCAAGGTGCGGAAGTCTCCGTTGTAGGGATTCTGCGGGAGGTAGACGACAAAGCCCTGGGCCACAAGGCGCTCGGCGAAGTTGCGGTAGGTGCGGTAATCGGGCGAGTCTATGGGCTGGCCGAAGAGCGATTCTGGCCGCCCCATCAAACCGTGCTGAACGATCACCAGGGGGCGGCGCTCAAAGCTGCGCAGCCCATTCGGTTTCAGCAAAACGCCTTGAGCCACGACTCCCGGCAAGGCATCGATTGTGATCGAGAGACCTGTAAAGGTTGAGGTTTCGGCCACGGTGCGTTCGCGCAGGCGGAAGCCCGCTTCGTATCGCGGAAGAGTGCCCACAACTTCTTCATGCCAGCGCCGTGCGAGCACCTTGGCCCCTTGCGTCTTCATCAGCGTGGCCCTGCGCTGCTCGGCAGGAGCAATCAGGCCTTCAAGATACTTCTCGACAGGTGCGACGTTTGAGGTGGACCGTTCCACACTGCGCTCGTCATGGCGGCGGATACTCATACCAAAGGCATTCTCTTGCGGGCGAGGTTTGTCGACCGGGCCGAAAATTTGATCGAGTGGCGGCTCAAGCCGTACGGGGCGTTTATAACGTTTGACGGCTTCGTAATAGTGAGCCAGCTCAAAACCAAGCGGGATTTGTGCAAAAGGGTAGCCCATGCGACGGATGCGTTCGCGGTGTTCGGGGTGGATCAGTCGCGGAGCAATTACCAGGACACCGGGATAGGCGGCACAGTCGAGTTTCTTGTAGCTCAGCAGCACCAGGATCTCGCGCGGTTTGGCCGATTCGCAGCGGTCGGCCTCAAGCAAGAGTGGGTGCGACGGCATCTTCGCAGTCTTCACCGGTACTTGCAACAGGTAAGAGCGAATGCCACCGAGCATCTCCTCCATCTGCGCTGAGGCAGCGAGTGGAATTAAGAAACTAAGCGCTAGTCTGACGAGTTTTTTCATTAAAACTGACCCGTCTGCCCTTTCGCAGGCTTTCCATTGTCATGACGAGGGCGATGGCTGTAGCCAGGCCGTTTTCTACTGGCGCATTCGGTTGATTCCGGGTGCGGATGCAGTCGAGGAAATTGCGGATGTGGTCGCGTGTGGCCCGGGCGAAGTTGCCGATCTCGAGGTGCTGACGGGAAGGCTTCAGTTCAGGTGTCGTCGATTCCGGATATAGCCACCAGCCTTCGCGATTCACATCAAGCCGGGCCTTGTTGCCGTGGAACTGCTTCAGTTGATCCTGCGAAGAGTGGTATCGCATCGCCTTATAACCAAGTGTGAAGTTTGCGATGTAATTCTCAGCAAATTCGAGCACAACCGTGGCTGTGTCGGGGATTTCGGCGCCCTTCAGGTTCACCTGCCCGCCAACACAGGTCACCGCAACGGGTGCTTTGGAATTCATGAACCACTGGATGGCGTCGAAGATGTGAGCAGCCTGGCCAATGATCAGGCCGCCAGAATAGTCATAGAAGTAATACCAGTTGAAGAAACGCATGGCGTCGACCGGGCGCTCGGGGGATGTACCGAGCCAGGTCTTCCAGTCGAGATCGCCTTTGAGCTCTGAGGGGTTGAGCGAGGCCTGATGATTCATCCACCAACTGGTTACCAGCCTTACATCGCCAAGAACGCCTGAATCGATTACGGTTTTGGCTTCGAGGAAAATCGGCGAGCTACGGCGCTGGGTTCCCACTTGCACGATGCGCTTGGTGGCCTTTACGGCATCCACCATGCGGTAGCCTTCTTCGATCGTGTGGCAGAGCGGTTTCTCCACGTAGACGTCTTTGCCGGCCTGCACGGCATCGATCACCATCTGCGCGTGCCAGTGGTCTGGCGTGGCAACAACAACAGCTTCAATCGACTTGTCATCGAGGAGGCGGCGATAGTCTTTGTGAGCTTTGGCACCGGTAGAAGCCAGCTTCAGACCCGCTTCGAGATTTGGCGTGTAAACGTCACAAACAGCTGGGATTTGAAAGCCGATCTCTTTGAATTCTCCAGCGAGGAAACGGCCCCGGCCGCCAGCGCCGATCAGGCCGAGATTCGGACGGTCGTTGGCCCCGAGGATCCTCTGATACGAAGCTGCTCCCGCAAGTAAGGTTCTGCGATCCATGGTAAGAACAGTGTATCGATCCCGACGGAAAAAGGAAGTACACTAGGGCAATTCGATGATGAAAAGACGAGAAGTACTAGCGATGGCGGGAATTTCCCCAGCGATTCTTAAGGCGGCGGATCGTCCCAACATACTGTGGATTCTGGGGGATGATCTCGGGCCGCAACTGGGGTGTTACGGCGATCCAGTGGTGAAGACGCCGAATATGGATCGTATTGCCAATGAAGGTGTGCGCTTCAATCGTTGCCACACAACTGCGCCGGTTTGCTCTGCGAGCCGAAGTGCTTTGAATGTGGGTCTCTATCAAACCTTTACCGGAACGCACCACCACCGCAGCCATCGCGACGATGATTACCAGTTGCCTGGTAATGCCCGGCTGCTAAGCGAGCGCCTGGCGGAAGCGGGTTACTTCACCGCAAACATCACCGATATCGCACCAGGAGTGCGAGGCACCGCCAAGACCGACTGGAACTGGAAGGCGGGAAAAGGCTTTGACGGCAAGCACTGGCGCGAACGTAAGGCAGGCCAGCCCTTCTTTGGACAGATCAACTTTCAGGCCCCTCACAAAGGGCCGGCTTTTGTAGCAGCCCGCCGGCAAAAGAACTTGGTGGACCCGGCCAAAGTGATCCTGCCGCCTTATTACCCGGACGACCCGCGGGTTCGAGATGAAGTATCGAATTACTACGATGCGATCCAACTGCTGGATACCCAAGTGGGAACGACCCTCGATGCCCTGAAGCAGGATGGCTTGCTCGACAATACTGTGATCTTTATGTTTGGAGACAATGGGCGTTGTCTGATTCGCGGCAAGCAGTGGCTATATGACGCCGGTACACATGTGCCGTTGCTGGTGCGCTATCCCGGTGTTCTCAAGAAGGGCATTGTGCGGGAGGATCCGGTTGTGGCTCTCGACATCACCGCTCAGACACTAGCCTATGCCGGCATCCAGATTCCACAACCCTTTCACGGGCAGACCTTATTTGATAGCAAGCCTCGGGACCATGTCTTTACAGCCCGGGACCGCTGCGACATGACAGTGGACAAGATTCGTGCCGTGCAGACGAAGCGTTTTAAGTACATCCGGAATCTAATGCCGGAGAAGCCCTATACGCAGCATAACGATTACATCGAGAAGGAGTATCCGACGCTGGCAGTCATGAAGGAGCTGCATGCTGCCGGTAGACTCAATCCGGTGCAGAGTATTTTTATGGCGGAGCGGAAGCCGGATGTAGAATTCTACGATCTCGAGAAAGATCCGCA
>JAPKYY010000643.1 GCA_026394095.1 Acidobacteriota bacterium
CCGTAGCCAAGGCCCCCGAACCAAAGAAGGAAGAACCGAAAAAGGCTGAGCCGAAGCCGGCACCCGTTACTTCATCTTCCTCAACCAAGTCTGGTGAACCACCGAAGGGAAGCCTCTTCCTTCAAGTAGCAGCAGTTGGCCGCGCAGAAGCTGATGTAGTGGCAAAGGTTCTCAAGGGTAAAGGATTTGACATCTGGATTGCCCCGACGGATAAAGACAGCATCTTCCGCGTGCTTGTCGGCCCCATTCAAAAGTCTGAGCAAGGCAAGACGCGTGGCGAGTTGGATGCGCTTGGATTCAAGCCATTCCCGCGTAGCTACTAGACTAGATAGATGCTCGTCCAAATCGAGAAGCAGCCGGCTCATCCCCGGCTGCCTGATTTTCTACGCAAACCACAATCTGAATTCCAGGCCGTAACCGCGCTCAAAAGAGAATTGCGCGGCCTTCACCTTCATACGGTGTGCGAATCAGCAAGATGCCCGAACATCCACGAGTGCTTCTCTCGTGGTGCTGCGACGTTAATGATTCTCGGGAACCTTTGTACTCGCGGCTGCTCTTTTTGCAGCGTCCCAAAGTCCAAGGCCCCTCTTGATTTGGATCCAGATGAACCTGAAAATGTCGCCGCTCAGGCAGCGACCATGCGCTTGCGCTATGTGGTTCTAACGAGTGTGAACCGGGATGAATTGACAGATGGCGGCTCAGCCCATTGGGCCCTTACGGTTTCTGCTCTGCGACGGGCTTTACCCGATGCCCAAGTGGAAACCCTTACCCCAGACTTCAACGGCGACCTCAGCTCAGTAGAACGTGTGCTCGCTGCTGGTCCTCACGTCTTTAACCACAACATGGAAACGGTCTCTCGACTTTACAGCCGCGTCAGACCTCAAGCGGATTACGAGCAGAGCTTGAAGGTACTTCGATACGCCAAGGAGGCCCACCCTGAGATCCTGACCAAGTCCGGCCTCAGGGTTGGGCTGGGAGAAACACATGAAGAAGTACGGCAGTTGATGAGAGACATCCGGCACGAAGGCCTTGCTGACATCGCGACCATTGGTCAGTACCTGCAGCCAACACGGCGCAATCGAAAGGTGGCTCGATACGTCGAACCTGCCGAGTATGAAGAGTGGAAAGCCTATGGAGAGTCAATCGGATTCCGTGCCGTCTTCGCAGGACCCTTCGTTCGATCCAGCTATATGGCGGATCTGGTAGCCCATGAAGCTTCAAGCTAAATTCGTCCTTGCGATCGCAACCGGTCTGCTCCAGGTGCTGATTCAGCCGGCCCCATCCCTAACCTTTCTCGCGCCCTTTGCACTGACCCCGTTATTGATCGCCGCAGCCGAGGAATACTCAGCCAGGCAGCGCTTTCTGATTGGCTGGTTGGCTGGCATCATCCAGTGGGGTGGAACCTGCTACTGGATCCGCGAAACTCTCGCTCAACATGGGGGAATGCCAGGGTGGTTGGCTACTCTGCTCTTCGTTCTCTTTGCCATGGCAAAGGGTTTGCACATGGGGGCATTTTCTACTGTCTCGAGTTACCTCTTTGGAGTACGTTGGGCTCCACCTGCACTGGCATTGCTCTACATTGGCCTGGAGCGGACTCATGCGGAACTCGGCTTCACATGGCTCCTTCTTGGCAATGCAGGAACAGACATGGGCATCCCCATGAAGCTCGCTCCCATCTTTGGAGTTTATGGAGTCAGCTTCGTATTCGCGCTCTTGTCAGCATCGGTCGCATGCTGGTACCTGCGCTGGGATCGTTGGCAACTTGCCTGGTGCGCGCCTTTGCTGCTGCTTTACCTGTTGCCCGGACTACCTGAGGTTAAGGCTGGCGATATGAATGCTCTGGTGGTACAACCCAACATTCCAGAAGACGGCAGGATGACCGATTCGCAGATCCATGAAGTCTATGACAGGCTTGCAAGGGTCACCCTCAATGGTTCTTTGGACAGATCACACCGCAAGCCCTCTTTACTGTTGTGGCCGGAGGTTCCTGCCAGCCTCTACTATGAGACCGATGCCGCATTCCGCAATCAAGTTTCAAGCCTTGCCCGAATCAGCGATGCTCCTTTTTTATTTGGAACGGTTCGCTTTGACAAAGACGGTAACCCCTTCAACACGGCTCAGCTTCTAACGGCCACAGGCGATCCGGGCGGCACCTAT
>JAPKYY010000122.1 GCA_026394095.1 Acidobacteriota bacterium
GAATCCCCGATCAGGAAGCCTTCTCCAGCGCGCCTGCGGATTACGAGCATAAGGCTTGCTCCTCTGTCGAAGAACCTGAAAACAGGGGCTGGCGTGCGGAATAGCGGGCATCCTCACGAATGGACTGCACACCAAGCCCAACGTCACGGCGAATTACCACCGGGCCGAGCAAATTCGCAGTCGGTTCTTCTGGCCGGGCAAAGCAAAGGATCACGAGCCAGTCGAGAGATGCAGCCTGTGCACGGCAGTCTGCAGCCAGAGCGAGAGCTTCGCAATCCTGGCGCGGAAGCGCCATATCGTAACGGGGAGAGACGAGGGCCAAGGGGGCACAGACGAAAGACAACTGAGGAGTCGTTACGCTTTGCAAGAATTTGAGGGGCACGCTTTCAGCGGCCTCAATCAGCAGGAAGCGGTGTTCCTGTTCGAAACCCGGCAAGCCAGCCGGGAATTCAATGACTTCATTCTCTTGAAAGCGTACAGTGCCGAAGCGGACCGTTTCGATAGACAGCATCTACGGGCTTATCGGTAGCGGCCACTACGCCTTTAACCTTAGCTAACGAATACTGGCGCGCTTGAGCCGGTCGAGGATGCCAGCCCAGGCTGAGCCTGCCGGTGGAGCTTCAACGGCGATCCAGTCGTAGCCGTGCAGATCCACCTGATGGAGTGTGTCGTAGAGGATGGCTGCGTATTGGGCCGGGTCCTGGGGCATGGGGTGCGAAGTGGCCCCATCTCGTGGAGTTGACCAGTGAAGATAGACGCCGTCGCCATCTTTGGGCAGCGGCTCAGCGGGGCTCAACAAATAGAGTGGAGTTCTGGGTGAATAGTGTTTTGCGTGCAGGCCGGGGGAGGCGTGGGCAGCCCCTGCATTTTCGAGCAAGAGTATTGGCCCTAGGTGAGCTTCAATCTGTTCGCGGGTCACCATACCGGGCCGCAGGAGCACGGGTTGGGGCCCGGTAAGACTCAATACGGTAGATTCAATGCCGACCTCGGTGGGGCCTCCGTCGAGGATCATGTCGACTGCTTCGCCCAAGCCGTCGGCGACATGTTGGGCTGTGGTTGGGGAAAGCTGGGTGAAGCGATTGGCGCTGGGTGCTGCAATGGGCAGGCCGGATTCTTCGATCAGCGCAAGGGCCACCGGGTGGGCGGGCATACGCAATCCAACCGTATCAAGACCTGCGGTGAGTTCCAGGGGAATCTTGTCGCCCCTGGGCAGAACCAGAGTGAGTGGCCCTGGCCAGAAGGCGTTAGCCAGTATGTCTGCGGTGCCCGGCCAGTGCGCGACTAAACCTTTGGCCATGTTGACACTGGACACATGCACGATCAGAGGAGAGGTTTTAGGCCTCTCCTTGATGGCATAGATACGGTTGATCGCCGAGGGATCGAGGGCATTGGCGCCTAAGCCGTAAACGGTTTCTGTAGGGAAGGCGACGACGCGGCCCGAGCGAATGAGAGCTGCCGCTTCGGCGATTTGCTCCCGGCTCACCATTAGTCGGGCATCTCGTCTTTTGCGTCGCTGGCCGTCTTGCCTGTCTTCTTGAAGACAAGCCAGGCGTGCATGAAGGCGTCAATGTCGCCATCGAGGGCACGATCAACGTCACCGACGCTGAACTTGGTACGGTGATCCTTGATCATGCGGTAGGGAGCGAGGACGTAGCTGCGGATCTGGCTTCCGAAGTTGATCTCAAGCTTGGAATCTTCACTTTTTTTGTCTTCGGCACGGCGTTTTTCAAGTTCATGCTCGAAGAGGCGAGCTTTCAACTGTTTGAGAGCGCTGGCGCGATTTTTGTGTTGCGAGCGTTCGTTCTGGCACTGGACGACAATCCCGGTGGGGACGTGGGTCATGCGGACGGCGCTTTCGGTTCGATTGACGTGCTGGCCACCGGCACCTGAGGCGCGGAAGACATCGGTGCGGACGTCTTCGGGTTTGATTTCGATCTTGATCTCGTCATCGATCAGTGGATAGACGTAGACGCTGGCAAAGCTGGTGTGGCGGCGGGCATTGGCGTCGAACGGAGAAATACGAACCAGGCGATGGACGCCGATTTCGCTCGACATGAGGCCATAGGCGTTTTCACCTTCCACTTCGATGGTGACGCTCTTGATGCCGGCCCCGTCGCCGTCGAGTTGATCGGTGATGGTGGCTTTGAAATCTTTACGCTCGGCCCAGCGCAAGTACATGCGCATGAGCATTTCAGCCCAGTCCTGGCTCTCGGTGCCACCCGCGCCGGGGTGAATGTTGAGAATGGCAGAAAGATGATCGTGCTCGCCGCTGAGCAACATGCCGGTTTCCAGTGGCGAGAGAGCGTCACGAAAGATGGAGACCTCGGAATTGAGCAACTCGAGGACATCTTCGCCTTCGCGACCAAGCTCGATCAGGGCGGCGACGTCTGAGCTCATTGTGGCGATGCGGCGGTCCTGGTCCAGCGTCTCACCGAGACGCTTGCGCTTCTGCATCACTTCCTGGCTTTTTTCGGGGTTGTTCCAGAATTCTGGATCGCCGATTAACTTTTCCAGTTCGTCGAGTTGTGTTTTCTTTTTGGGGGCGTCAAAGATAGCTCCGCACAGATTCGGCTTGCTGGCGGAGCTGATCGTACTCCCGCTCGATTTCTTCGAGGGTCATAAACTACCAGTTTACTGTGAGACCGGTGAGTTGAATTGGGTCTTTGATCCTGAATCACAGGAAACGTAGTGGACTCGGGGATAATCAAAGAAGAAGAAGGAGATTTATGAAGAAAACTCTTGCCCTGATGGGGCTGGTTGTCACGAGCAGCATCTTTGCTCAAAGTAATGAAGAAAAACGACTTAAGGCGGCCGGTGATGTTTTGCACGAAATCATGGAGGTTCGCGAGAAGGCGATTCCGCAGGACTTACTCGATAAGAGTGAATGCGCTGTTGTCATTCCGAGCCTGAAGAAGGGTGCCTTCATTGTTGGAGGGAAGTACGGCAAAGGGTTCTTTACCTGCCGTAATACTAGTGGTGATGGCTGGGGATCTCCCGCCAGCATCATTGTCGAAGGCGGTAGTGTAGGGTTTCAGATCGGTGGGAGCGAGAGTGACGTGATCTTGCTGGTAATGAACAAGAAGGGCGCCAACCGGCTATTGAACAATCAGTTCAAGCTGGGGGGAGAGGCAAGTGTTGCGGCAGGCCCGGTTGGCCGTACTACCAGTGCACAGACCGACATCATGCTTACGGCTGAGATTCTGAGCTATTCGAGAAGCCGCGGCGTTTTTGCCGGTATCTCTCTTGAAGGAGCTACTTTGCGGCAGGACCTCGACGGCAATAAGGACCTTTATGGCAAAACGATGACCAACAAAGAGATCATTGAAAGCAATCCCAAGCCTCCGGCAGCGGCCAGCGGGTTGCTTGCGGACCTGAACAAGTTCTCTCCACGCAAGTCCAAATAGGGTGAATTGTATCCTTGAAAGCCCCGCACCCGGAAACGGGAGTGGGGCTTTCTGTTTTGGAATTTGATCATAATGGTGGGATGCGTACGTTGTTGATATGCGGATCTTTGGCTGCGGCCATCTTTCTCGCCAGTTGTGCTCCGAAGATAGAAGAGGTAAAAAGCGAAGTGTCGTTTGCTCAGGATGATCATTCTTATGCCAAGCCGGCCGAGGCCCGAGTTCTGCACAGCGAGTTGGATCTGCGCGTTGATTTCGACAGGAGAGTGCTCAGCGGAACCGTGCTGCACAAGATCAAAGGCAGCGGCAAGATCATTTTCGATACAAAAGATTTGAAGATCGATAAAGCAGAAACTTCGGCCAACGGGCAAGACTTCAAGCCGGCGCAGTTCAAGCTGGGCGCAACGGACAAGATCCTTGGGGCACCACTGGAAGTCAGTTTGCCTGAAGGTACGGGATTCGTTCGCATCACTTATGAGACGAGCCCCGCTGCGGTGGCCTTGCAGTGGTTGACCGCCAAACAGACGGCAGGAAAAGTATCTCCGTATCTTTATACGCAAGGCGAGCCAATCTACACTCGAACCTGGATTCCGCTGCAGGATTCGCCGGGGATTCGCATCACTTACAAGGCTCGTATCCGCACACAGCCGAATTTCTTCGCCGTCATGAGCGCAAACAATGACCAGCGCACGGCGGCACCAACAGGGGACTATTCTTTCTACATGACACAACCGGTGCCTCCTTATCTGCTGGCACTGGCTGTGGGTGAAATTCAATTCCGGATGATCGGTGGCCGCACAGGGATCTACACCGAGAAGGCAATGCTTGACGATGCCGCGCATGAGTTTTCGGATCTTGATGCCATGGTTGCCTCGGCAGAACAGCTTTATGGCACCTACCGTTGGGATCGCTACGATGTATTGGTGCTGCCGCCGAGTTTCCCGATTGGAGGCATGGAGAATCCCCGCCTGACCTTCGCCACACCAACGATCATCGCCGGGGACAAGAGTCTGGTTTCTTTGATTTCCCATGAGCTGGCACATAGCTGGAGCGGCAACCTTGTGACGAACGCGACCTGGAGCGATTTCTGGTTAAACGAAGGCTTTACGGTTTATGTGGAGCGCCGCATTCAGGAAGTGCTTTATGGAAAGCAGCGTAGCGAGATGGAGTTTGCCATCGAGATCGGCGAACTGAAGGAAGAAATGGCGAAATTGCCAGAGAGGGATCAGGTGCTGCACGTCGATCTGAAGGGCCGCGATCCAGAGGAGGGGGTGACGCTGGTTCCCTATGTGAAGGGTGCCTTGATGTTGCGGGC
>JAPKYY010000257.1 GCA_026394095.1 Acidobacteriota bacterium
CAAGCCCATGAGCTTCAGCTCCATGAACGGCACCATCGACGTCACCCTCCCTGCCTCAACCAAAGCAAACCTCAAAATGCAAACAAATAACGGCGATGTATTCACCGATTTCGATGTACAAATGCAACCAAATGCCGCCAAAGTAGAAACGACAGAACCCCGCCAGGGCGAACGAAATCGCAGCAGAGTCCACCGCGAATCCATGAGCGTGGGCTCGGTCAACGGCGGCGGCCCAGACTATAACTTCAAGAATTTCAACGGAAATATCTACATTCGTAAAGCAAACTAGTGCTTTTCAGGCGGAATCGGGCATTCTATTATCGAGATAGTACGTTTCGTCGATAAGCCCCTGAGAGGAGTAGCCCGATTCCGTCTTGTTTTTTGATGCTGGTTTTGTTGGTTCTAGCCTCTGCCGGCTCATCACCCGCGCAGTCCCCACCACAATTCCGCCTCGACGCCAAACCCAAACTAAGCGAAGCGCTTCAGGAGACTTGGCGTTGGACTAAATTCGTAGAACGCGATGGCCTGCCCAGCAATGTAGTGTCCCAGGTTGTCGAAACCGAAGACGGAACCATCTGGGCCAGCACAGCTTCAGGCCTTGCCTGGTACGACGATTTCCAGTGGCACCCTGTCCCGAGCCAGGCATTCGATAAGAGCCGTTCCCTTCGACAGATCCAGCCCCTCGACTCTTCCTCCATCATCGGCACCGGTGAGAGCTTGCCCATCATCTTCCAACGCACCTCCTGCAAACCAGTTCAACTGAAGTTTGAGGGAAAGCCTCTCCGTATCACTGCCAGCGGCCGCAAGTCCAATGGAGTCGTGATTGTTCAGGACTCAAACTTGAACTTCTACACCTGGGATGGCTCAAGCGAAAACGTCCTGACCAAAATCTTCAATGGCCCCGAAAACCTCGCCAGCCGCCTCAGTGTTTCAGCTGGAGCACCAATCTTCCTATCCAGCAGCACTGGCCTGATCAAACTCGACAATACGGGATCAACCACCTTCCTCGATGCAAAAGCACTCAAGGACCCCACTCATATTGCCGGACTCTTCGTCAGAGCCGCAGCCGACAACCGCAATGGTTCTGGCATCCTTTCAATTGCCTTCCCCCAGGATTGGATCGGACTTTGGGAATGGTCCCCAAAGGGGACTTTCCGCCAAATGCCTCAGTCTCGCGGACAGGTTGCCAGACAATTGGCCATCTCCGACACGGGCGATTCCATTGCTGTTTACAATTCCGCCGAAGCATGGCTCAAAGAAGGCGGCAACTGGGCTCAACTCCGCCCTATCCCTCCTCCACTTCGTGTATCCAACAGTCTCTATTTTGATCGCCAGGGCCGCTTGTGGGTTGCCACCTCCACCGGCCTCCATCTCCTGCGTTCCGGTCAATCCATCTGGTCCAGGCTCCAGTTCCAATTCCCCAACCTGAACAATCATTTTCTTTCCCTGCTCAGCACTCAGGATGGCAGTCTCTGGGCGGGTACAAACGACGGCATCCTGGTCATTTCCCCAGACGGTTCCATCCGTCAAACCACCCATATCGGCTCTCAGCGTCTCGGCCTCGTCACTGGCCTCGCTCAACAAAAGGACGGCTCAATCTGGTGCAGCAGCGGTGCCAGCTTCGGCGGTGCTTACCGCTTCTCATCCGGCAAATGGCGTCATTTCGGTCCGGCCGAGGGCCTTCCGGATACTCCCATGCACCGCGTTCAGGTGGATAGCAGCAACCGCCTGTGGGTCCTTGGCAGTTCAGGCGGTCTGCTCCTCCGCCCCAGCGGTGCCTTTGCCTTCAACGGCACCTCTTTTGATCGCTGGGACAAACAGCGCGGCCTCATCGATTCCCGCGTGTACAGCATGGCCCTCGGCGACGATGGTGCTCTCTGGTTCTCAACCTTCCAGGGGATTAGCCGGCTCAAAGATCAGTCCTGGAAACATTGGTCCCAACAAAATGGCCTGCGACATGGTGCTGTCTTTTTTGTCTTGCCTCAAAACAACGGCGCTGCCTATTTCCTCGACCGCCGCAACGGCCTTGGCCAAATTAGTACCGACGGCAAGATCAGTTACCAGGCGCTTGGGAAATCGGCTCCAGCCCAAGCCACATGGGAATTGCGAGAAGACCCGCAACGCATCTTATGGCTCGCCACTCGTGGCGGCCTCATGTTGCGGAGAGAAGGCGAATGGAGCACCATTGGCACCGCCGCTGGTCTTGAAAACCCCGAAATCTGGCCCATCGCCTTCTGGAAGAATCACGTCTGTACTGGTAGCGATGGCAGCGGCTTATATTGCCTCAGCCGTGACGTCCTCAACCGCCCTCTCCCCAGACTCGTTGTCCTCCCCCCTAAGATCAACGGCTCCTCAGCCGTTCTCGATTGGCGCGTATTCGGCTTTGGAGAATCCAGTTCCGAAGACGGCAACCTCGCCCGCTTCAGCCTCGATGGCGGCCCCTGGTCGGATTGGCTTTCTGCTGGCACCAGAACCATCTCAGACCTCACCCATGGAACGCACTCCATCCGCTTCGAGGCCAAAGACCAATTCGGTGCCAAGGCAAAATCGATCCCCGATCTGTCGTTCGAAGTCCCCGCACCACTGATCCAGCAACCTGTCTTCTTCATCCCTGTCGGCATCAGCATCATCGCAGCCCTCCTCGCTATCTACGCCTTCATCACCCGCACCTACCAGCACAACCGCAAGCTCGCCGAAAAAGAAGAAAGTTTCCGCGCCCTCATCGAATACAGCTCGGTCGGAATCACTCTCTGGGATCACAACCGCCGCATCTTCTACGCCAGCCCCGCCCTCAGAATCATCCTCGGCTACGAACC
>JAPKYY010000590.1 GCA_026394095.1 Acidobacteriota bacterium
AACGATGCGCCGCGCGCGGCCATCTGCATGTCTTCGAGTTCTTTGCCCCAGGCCGGGAAGTACTTTGCGTCGGGTGTGCCGCCGGTTGAGAAATCAAACGCGCAACCGCGGATGTACTTCTTCCCTTTGCCGCTCTTGAGATTGGCAAATCGGGGAATGTAGCCGGCTCCGCCGACCATCCCTCGTTTGGCCTTGCCGCTCTTTGCTTCAGGCACCAGCGCGACAACACTGTTGCCGATGTAGCTTTGGTCCATCAGGTAGTGGCCGAGCACGCCGCTGGAATTGGCGATCTTTGAATTGAGCAGGAGCCTCGTGCTTTCGAGACACGAAGCTGCGACCACGACTACCTTTGCTTTAATGTGCATCTCGCGTTTGGATTGACGCTCGACAAAATGCAGGCCATTGGCTTTGCCGGTGTTCTTGTCGATCGAGATCTCTCGTGCGACCGCATTGGGGACCAGCGTCAGGTTGCCTGTGGCTATCGCGTCGGGCAGCAGGAGATTTCGTGAGCTTGCGAGTCCGCCGGTGCCGAGAGAGCGGCGGATCTTGGTGACCGTCATCCCAAATTCTTTGCCGGCGCGCGCCATGCGTTGGGTAGCTTCGCTGTCGGGTGACTCGTCGGGTACAAACAAGCCGTCGGGCAATTGCTTGAGGCCTTCTTTACGGCCGGAGACACGGAAGATGGGGTCGATACGGTCGTAGTAAGGGGCGAGGTCGGAGTAGCTGATGGGCCAGTTTTCGCCGAAGCCGTCATGGTCTTTGGCCTTGAATTCGTAGTCGCTCAGGCGGAAGGACATCCGCGCCCAGAAGAGGCTCTTGCCACCGACCATGCGCACGCGTACCCAGTTGTAGGGCATTTTGGGATCGTGCGTGTAGGGCACTTCCTTTTCGTCTACCCACTGGTTTGCGTTGAACTCATTGGCCTGAAAGACGTGAGGTAACTTGCCTGGCTTGCCGAAGCCGCGATAGGGAAGCTCATAGACCGGCTTGAGTCCGCGGCTTTTTTCGAAGTCTACAAGTGGACCTGCTTCCACCATCGCGCACTTCAAACCCAGCTTGGTAAGGGTGTAGGCAGCTGTGCCGCCGGATGCTCCAGAACCAATGATCAATACGTCGAATTCTTGATTTGCCATTTTATGATTCCCTTAAGCCAGTGGATACCAATACATTCCGACGCCACCGGGGCGCCGCGCTCCGCCGCCACCATTGCGATTGAACTCCTTCGAGTTCTGGGTTGCCGTGCGAACGTCGGCCTTGGCGGTTTGCAGGAAGCGGGTTAAGGGGTCTGATGAGGGTTCGTAGGTCCAGGGCTTGCGTAAGGGTTCGAGCAGGCTGTTGGCTTGGGCTTCACTGAGTGCTTCGAAGGAGCTCTGGTGTTTCTGCTTTGCCTGCGCGATTAATGCGTCGAGCCCCTTGAGGTAGACCTGTTGCCGATCTGCAGGGGATTGGCCAATCAGGAAATCGAGAAATTCGGCTGCTTTGGCTTCTTTGGCTCCGACGCCGGCCTCGGGGGTGGGGACAAGGATTTCGGCCAGACGGCTGAGGGCAGCAAATTGGCTTGCGCTGAAGTATTTCGGCTGCATGCTGGCTACGTCGTCGGCGGTGCCGATTTCGAGCTTGGGAAGCTCGGTCTGTTGCCCGGGAGGGCCTTGTTGCGCCAGAAGGGTTCCGGCTGCAGGCACGGCCACGGCGCTAGCGAAAAACTTACGTCTTTTCATGATTCTCAATCTGTATTCTATGTCAGGGCTCTGTTTCATGCCCCTGTAACGATTACGCGATACGCTCACTGCATGCGCCTCTCTCTTGTACTGGCATTTGCCAGTGCCCTCTCTGCACAATTTCCCGCTGCGAATCCCGACGGCTATGACTTGCCGAACGGCTGGAAGCTCACCCCGGCCGGCAAACAGATTCGCACCGAAGACATGGTTCTCGGTCTTTCGAAGTCTCCCGATGGCAAGGCTTTGATCGCATTGCACTCTGGATTTAATCCCCATGGCATGGTTGTGATCGACACCAAAACCGAGGAGCCTTCGCAGCGGGTATCGTTGAAATCGGCCTGGCTTGGGCTGACCTGGTCGCCGGACGGGAAGCGGCTTTATGCCTCAGGCGGGAATGCAGTCTCACGGCGTGACCCTAGTGTTGCTCCCATCTATGTGCTCGACTATGCCAACGGCAAAGTGTCGGAAAAACCCTCGGCGGAATTGCGAGGCCCCTGGTCGATGAACGAGACCTACTGGTCTGGCCTGCTGCATCATCCTTCGAAGCCAATCCTCTATGCAGCCAATCGCGGCACTGGCAATCTGGCTGGGCACATCGCGATTTTTGACACAACCACGAACAAGATGACGGCAAAAATCACGGTCGAGGTGAATCCTTACGAGCTGTTGCTGAGCCGTGACCTCAAGACACTTTTCGTTTCCAACTGGGCCAGCAATTCTGTGAGTGTGATTGACCTCGCTACGAACAAAGTGGTTCGAAGCATTGCTGTCGGGGCTAATCCGAATGACATGTTTCTGGCCAAAGACGGACGGCTCTATGTTTCTTGTGGCAACTCGAATTCGGTCTTTGTGATCGACACCACCAAGATGCGCGCAGTGCATGAAATCAATACGGCTATGTATCCGCACTCCCTGATCGGCGCAACTCCCAATGCGCTGATTGCCGACAAGGACGAGAAGATGCTGTTTGTCGCCAACGCCGATAACAACACAGTTGCGGTGATCAACATTGCCGAGGCTGAAGAGTACAACGTGATGGGCTTTATCCCCACCGGCTGGTATCCCACTTCGCTCGAACTCTCCGCTGATAACAAGAAACTCTATATCGGCAACAGCAAAGGGCTTGGCGGTTACGCCAACCCTCGCGGACCGCATTCACCGATTGAAAACGATGGCTCGACTGTTGGCAAGGGGAGCGTGAAGCAGCTGATGAAGGGCACCATCGAAATCGTGGAATTGGGTGACCTGAAAGCGAAGATAAAGGTTTACACACAGCAGGCGATGAACAACAGCCCGTACCGCGATGAGCAGCGCACGATGGCCGTGGCGCCTGGTGCGAATGTGAAGTCGATTGTGCCGCGCGAAGTGGGCGTTGGCTCGCCGATCAAGCACGTCATTTACATTATTCGCGAGAACCGCACCTATGACCAGGTGCTGGGCGATCTGCCCACAGGCAAGGGCGACCCACGCCTCACGATCTTCGGCAGGAAGGTCACCCCGAACGCTCACAAAATTGCCGAGAGCTATGTGACGCTGGACAATCTTTACTGTGACGGGGAAGTGTCGGTGGATGGCCACTCCTGGTCTAACTCCGCCTACGCGACAGATTTTAACGAGAAGCTCTGGCCGGTTACTTATGGTGGCCATAGCCAGGCGGGCCGCTCTGCGGCTTATGTTCCGAGCGCTGGCCATCTTTGGGATCTTGCACAGAGAAAGGGCCTAACCTACCGCAGCTATGGCGAGTACGCCACGCGAGCGAGCGACGGCACCACGATGGAAGCTTCACCCGGCGTGGGTGGCTTGCTGGGCCATGTCTCGCCCAAGTTCAAACTTCCTGGCATGCGTGACACCGACAACGTCAAAGTGTTTCTGGAAGAGTTTAGCGATTACGAAAAAGCTTTTGACTCAGCGAACGCGAATGATCGCCTGCCCAACTACGTTGTGATGAGCCTGGGTGAAGATCACACGCAAGGCACGCGGCCTGGATCGTTTACCCCTGTCGCTGCGGTAGCCAATAACGACCTCGCTATCGGGCAACTGGTTGAGCGCGTATCAAAGTCGAAGTACTGGCCCGAGACGGCGATCTTTATCATTGAAGACGACGCGCAGGACGGGGCAGATCACGTCGATGCGCGCCGCACGGTGGGCTTGGTGATCAGCCCGTACACCAAGCGCAATCACTTGGACTCGACCCTCTACACGACAAGTTCTTTCCTGCGGACGATGGAGTTGCTGTTAGGCTTACCGCCGATGACGCAATACGACGCTGCCGCTACGCCTCTCTACAACAGCTTCGGTGAGACTGCCGACCTTACGCCTTTTGAGCTGGTGCCGCCG
>JAPKYY010000035.1 GCA_026394095.1 Acidobacteriota bacterium
CGGACGCTGCGCGGGAGCTATGCGTTCTCGTCGATGGCCAACTTCTTAACGGGCACCTACAACAATGCCGGATTTACACAGACTTTTGGCAATACCGTGGTGGCACAGACGAATCCCAATCTTGGATTCTATGCACAGGACGAATGGAAGGTGAGGCCATCGCTCACCTTGAATCTGGGTCTGCGCTACGACTTGCAGTTTTTGAATCAGATAGCGACGGATCGAAACAATTTCTCGCCCCGGGCGGGCTTTGCCTGGTCTCCACGGAAGAATCGCCAGACGATCTTGCGTGGAGGTTTTGGGTTGTACTACGACAGAATCCCACTGCGGGCGTTGGCCAATGCGCTACTGTCGAGCCACAATACGACAGCGCTAACGGCAACGAGCCAGATCAGCCTCAGCCTGTCGCCAACGCAGGCCGGAGCACCGGTGTTTCCGAATATCCTGAGTTCCACCCCAACTGGTGCGCTCGCGAACTTCACTACCATGGACCCGAAGATGCAGAACGCCTATTCGACGCAGGGCAATGTCGAGTTGGAGCAGCGAATTGGCAAGCATGGTACCATCAGCGCCGGCTATCAATATTTGCGCGGGATCCGGTTGATCGTTTCGATCAACCAGAACGTGCCAACCTGTGTTGCAGCAGGAACGAATAACGGTTGCCGGCCCAATCCGAATTTTGCCAACAACAGCCAATACAGGGCACAAGCAGACTCCCGCTATGACGGGCTGCATGTTTCTTATGTGCAGAGGCCATTCAGCTGGAGCAGCGTCAGGGTGTCTTATACTCTTTCAAAATCAAAGAACAACGTCGGCGAATTCTTCTTCAGCTCGCCGGTGGATCCATCCAATATCTGGCGCGACTATGGCCGGTCTGACGACGACCAACGGCACCGGGTGGTGGTGAATACGACATTGAACAGCCCGATGGGTAGCGCCAGAAATGCCTGGGGGCATTTGAGCCATGGGTTTCAGGCGGGAGTCTTCCTGCAATACTATTCCAGCTTGCAGCTAAATCTGACCTCAGGAGTGACCACGGTACAGGGCACGGCGGGACGCCCGATCGTAAACGGCAATTTCATTGAACGAAACATTGGGACGGGTTCAGATCTGTTCAGCGTGAATCTACGGGTGAACCGGAGCTTTGCCGTTGGCGAACGGGTGAAGCTGGAGACGTTTGCCGAAGCCTTCAACGCGTTGAACCACCGCAACAATCTAACCAGGAATGGCGTGTTCGGAGCCGGGGCTTATCCTGGCAGTCCTTCGGCTACGTTTGGAGCGATCAACTCGGTGAATGACGCAAGGTCGCTACAAATCGCTTTACGAGTTCGCTTTTGAGTGTCGTTATAGTGACAATCGGGCCAAAGACCTGGTGTGGGTGCTAGTTTGGAATAGCGGATGATTTCCTTTTCCAATATTCAAAAACAGTACGGCAAGCAGTTGATTTTCGTTGAGGCTTCGTTTCAGTTGAACCCTGGCGAGAAAGCTGGGCTGGTTGGCCCGAACGGGGCCGGCAAGACCACTCTCTTCCGGATGATCATGAACGAGGAGACCGCTGACGACGGCGACATCTCCGTCCCCAAGAAACTGACGATCGGGTATTTCCGTCAGGATGTGGGCGAAATGGCCGGGCGGCCCGTATTGGACGAAGCGATCGCGGGAAGTGGACGTGTTGGCGATTTGCACCATGAGCTCGTGGACCTGCAAAACGCCATGGAAGACCCCGAAAAGGCCGATCAGATGGACAAGATCCTCGACCGCTTTGGCGAGGTGCAGGAAGAGTACGAGCATCTCGGGGGCTATACGCTTGAGGCCCAGGCTCGTGAGGTTCTCGCTGGACTGGGCTTTGCTGAAGATCAGATCGATGGCGATGTAGGTGCTTTGTAGGGCGGCTGGAAAATGCGTGTGGCACTGGCCAGAGTACTGCTAGGCCGGCCTGATGTGTTGCTGATGGACGAACCGACAAACCACCTCGATATCGAATCGATTGTCTGGCTCGAGCAATTTTTGAAGGAATACAAGGGTTCGCTGCTGATGACCTCGCACGACCGGGAATTCATGAACCGGATCGTCAGCAAGATTCTCGAAATCGATGAAGGTGACGTGATCACCTATTCGGGGAATTACGATTTCTATGAGCGGGAGCGGGCGATTCGCGAGAAGAATCAGCAGGCAGCTTTTGGGCGTCAGCAGGCAATGCTCGAAAAGGAACAGCGATTCATCGAACGGTTCAAGACGCACGCGGCGAAGGCAGCGCAGGTGCAGAGCCGGATCAAGGCTCTCGACAAGATCGAGAAGATTGAATTGCCGAAGAAGCGCCAGGTAGTGAAGTTTGATTTCAGGGTGCCGCCTCGCTCTGGTGATCTGGTAGCGGTGATGGAAGATCTGCATAAGGCCTACGGCCAGCGGGTGATCTACAACGGCTTTAACTTTACGATTCGCCGTGGAGAGCGCTGGGCAGTGATGGGCCGCAATGGCGCCGGCAAGAGCACGCTGCTCAAGATGATTGCCGGGGCAAGCGAGCCGGATAGGGGGATTGTGAAACTGGGCGCGAGCCTGACGATGGGCTACTTTGCACAGCAGGCCCTCGACATCCTGAATCCGGATTTGACCGTGACCGAGCAGTTGCAGAATGACTTCCCGAAGGATGCAATTGGCTCGCTTCGGACGCTGGCTGGAGCCTTCCAATTTTCGGGTGAAGAGGCAGACAAGAAGATCCGGTCGCTGTCTGGTGGCGAGAAGTCACGCCTTGCAATGGCGAGGATGCTCTATCATCCACCGAACTTTCTGGTGCTCGACGAGCCCACCAACCACCTCGACCTGGCAACCAAAGAGATGCTGGTGGAAGCGTTGAAGGACTTTGAAGGGACGATGATCTTCGTGTCCCATGACCGTATGTTTCTGCGGGGCCTGGCTTCGCACGTGCTGGAGTTGGGCGGAGAGAGCGGCACAGACCGGGAACCACGACTTTACCCCGGCAGCTATATCGAGTATGTAGAAGCGCTGGGACACGAGGCACCTGGAATTCATACCTAGATGAATGTCCTGGCACACAACCGGGCAGCCTGGAATCAGGAGTCGCTCGAGGGAAGCCGCTGGACGAATCCGGTAGACTCAGCAGTCATTTCGCGGGCACGAGCGGGAGAGTGGAACTTGATTCTTACGCCGCTCCGGTCCATACCGAAAGACTGGTTGGGAGATGTCAGAGGCAAGCAGGTGCTGTGTCTGGCGTCTGGGGGAGGCCAGCAGGCTCCAATACTGGCGGCGATTGGCGCAAGAGTTGTGAGTTTTGATTTGTCTGAGGAACAACTTCTCAAAGACCGCATGGTGGCAGACCGCGACATGCTTGAAATAGAGTGCGTGCGGGGAGATATGGCGGATCTATCGCAGTTCAGGGATGGGAGCTTCGATTTGATTTTCCACCCAACTTCAAACGTTTTTGTTCCCGATGTGGAAGTGGTTTGGCGGGAGTGCTTTCGAGTATTGCGGCCCGGCGGGCGCTTGTTGGCAGGATTCCTGAATCCGAGTTTCTTTCTGTTCGACCATGCAGAGGCGGGAGTTAGCGGGAATTTGATTGCGCAGTACAAGTTGCCCTACTCAGATATTGAACAGAGGGGGGAGAGCGAAAAACGGAAAGAGGAGATTTCGCAAGGAGCGGCATTCGAGTTTGGGCATTCCCTTGAGGTGCAGCTTGGCGGGCAGATGAAAGCTGGCTTTCTCCTGGCCGGACTCTATGAAGACTGGTGGGAAGAAGCCGCCACGCCGTTGAACCGGTTGAGTCCAACGACAGTGGCGACGCTGGCGTTGAAGACCTGAGCGGGCTTGTTTTGAGCTGAGGCAACGAATACAATCTCAATGAACTGGAGGTGTATCGATGCCCAAGGCAATCAGTGGATCCGTTGGGAAAGGTGGCAAGAATCGCTTTGAGGATGTCTTGATCATCCAGTACTTGCTGAATTGTGTTCCTGCATCAAAGGGTGGGCCGGGCAAGGAGTTGGTGTTAGATGGGCTGTGCGGCAATCTGACCAATGGCGCAATCAGCAAGTTTCAGCTGACAGCGCTTGGGTTTGCGGATGGGCGGGTAGATGCGGGGGGGAAGACGATTGAGACCTTAGTCTGCTACGACCCCTATCCGAGCATGAAACTAACACTGCCCAGTGTCGACAGTTCTGGAAAAGGGAATGGGAAGCGCGGCGGGAACCCTATGAATAATTGCTGGGATCCATTTGGCTACTACAATCCTTCAAACCCGAACTATATGAAGAGTGGATATGAACCCCCACCGTTTGAGGGCAAGCAGGACAAAGAAATCGAATCTTCAATGGGGCAGAAGGATGCTGGTTACGGCTGGAAGACGGGGCAAAACCAGATGGGCCAGAAAGATGGTGGATTTGGCTGGAAGACAGGCCAGGGGCAGGTAGGGCAGAAAGATGCTGGATTTGGCTCAAAGACAGGGCAAAATCAGCAGAGCAACATGAAAGGTTCTCAGGGCAAGGGAGGAATCGTTGGCAAGGTCTAAGGGCGAGCTGACCGCATTTGTTCGAGAAGTGTTGATGCCCGGCGGACCCGATGCAGTGCCCAGAATTTCTAAGCAGGATTGTCGCTTCCCCTTGCGGTACGGCCCCTCAAAAATCCACCGCTGGGGACTTTATGCAAAAGCTGAAATACCCTGCAGGCGGCGGGTAATTGAATACACGGGCCAGAAAATTGATCGTGCCGAAATACAGCGGCGGATGATTCGGCCCAACCTCTACATTTTTGTGTTGACGAAACGATTCGGGTTGGATGGGGCAATCGGGGGGAGCGGCGCAGAGTATATCAACCATAGCTGTGAGCCGAATTTGTACGCGAGGATTGGCCGCGGACACATCTGGCTGGTGAGTTTGAGAAAAATCGAAGCGGGCGAGGAGTTGTTTCTCGACTACCGGATCCGCGGTACTTATCCGCTGGTGGAATGCCGGTGTGGCTCGCCCGCTTGCCGGGGTTATCTCAATTTGCCGGACTAGCCGGGCAGGCCTGAGAGAGGTGGTTGGCTCTGGAACCGTCGTTGCCGATTCCATCGAGCATTTCGGCGAAGGTTTGGAGTGGTGCATCGGTGCCAGCTTTGCCGGTAGCGGGAATCGCAACCCAGTTCTCATCAGCGCTTAAAGTGAAGCGGGCGTCTGTGGTTTGAGCGGTGTTGGTGTGTCCGTTGGGGACACAAAGTTCCGGATGATCAAAGGGCGCGCGCTGAAACTTTACACGGTCGTCGGAAAGGGCTTTCATGAAGGCGACAAGCGATGCGCGATCATTGGCGCTGAGATTGAGCCTTCTCACATTCGGACCCAAGCCGCCAGCCGGGAAGTCTCCACCGCGATTGTAGAATTCCACCACCTGTTCGAGGCTGGCCTGGCCGCCGTTGTGGAAGTAGGGGCCAGTAAATTCGATGTTGCGCAGGCCCGGAGTCTTGAAGGCTCCCTGGACGTTAGGCGCGTTCGGATTGCGAGAGAGAGGGTTACCAAAACCATCGACGCCACCGAGGCCAAGATCAGCATCGCGAGGCGAGACGCCGGTGCGGAAAAAGCCTGTGTCCGGGCCGGCATTGGGTGGGCCACCGCGACCGGGGTTATTCAAGAGGGCTCCGATTGAGGCAGCGGTGAATTCAGAACCACTGTGGCAGGTGTTGCATTCAGCCCTGCCCCGGAAGAGGTTGAGGCCGTTAATCTGCTGTTGGGTCATCGCGCCTGTGTCACCCGAGGCAAAGCGATCAAAGGGTGAGTCATCCGAGACCAGCGTCGACTGGTATTGCTGGAGGGCGAGGCCGAAGAAGAGGGCGAAATTCGCTTCTGCCTGGGAGAAGCCGTCACGGCCTTCGAGGGCCTGCCAGTATTCGGGGGCGAAGGCTTCCTGCACCAGGCTTCCGTAGGTGATCGAAGGGTTCAGGCCTTTTGCCGATGAGCTCACAAATGGGCCAAAGACGCTGTCGTCTGCGGCCACGCGCTGGTTCGCCAGAGGACGCAGGGTAAGCATGCGCTGGCCAAGAGTAGGCCAGTTGAGCCCATCGTAGGACATCTCGACGTTATTGGTGGGAGGGCCAACCGCCTGAGAGGCGAGGCTTGCGTTGGTGGAGCTGACTTTCTCAGATCGCAACTGACCGTTGCGGTAGGCGAGAACCGTTGCGGCGGAATCGGCGGCACCGAAAGGATTGTTGCCATTGAAGAGATTGGTGGCACGGCCGTCCCAGAAGTTGCGTGCGTTGAAAACCGCATTGATCACCGAGGGGGCATTGCGGGCGGTGACCTGACGGAGGTTCAGGCCATCAAGAGAAAAGCTTGCGATGTCGGCGAGATCGTAGCCGTCGTCGGTACCGTTTGAAAAGTTTATCGCCGTGAATTTACGCCGGAAGACTCCCGCAGAGCCGTAGATGCTGGAATTGTTGCGAAGAACAGTGGAGTTGTTGTTGGTTGGGTCGGAGAGGGCGTGGAATGGGAAATCTGAAGAAGTGAGGCTTCGATTGAGAGGGGAGACGAGTTGGTGCTGCGAGCGGTGATCGGCACCGGCATGGAAGTGGCAGGTGGCGCAGGCAGTGCGGCCGTCAGAGCCAAGTTGCATATCCCAGAAAAGAGCCTTGCCGAGAAGCGTGAGCGCAGCACGGTTGGCGATGTACTGATTGACGTTGGTGGGCTGTGGGACAGCGATGGTTCTGAGCGAAGGCTGCGCTTCGAGTGCTACGGCTGTGTAGAGGATGAGGCAGAAAGAGAGTTTGAGATGCATGGAGAGTCCTCCCGGACTTATTTGGGGGGGCGTGGCGGGCCTTTACGGCCTCTGGGTCCCCGGGGTAATTCTTCACGCTGTTTGTCGGTAAGCGTGTTGTGGAAAGCAGTGTCGGCCTTGGCATTGATGGCTTCAAGCTGGCCGGCGAGAGTGCCGACGATAGCGGCGAGCTGATCGATCTCAGCATGGGTGGCGTTGCGGCGTGTGGCATCGCGGAGATTGCGGCGAGCCTGTTCGATGCGGTCTTCAAGGGGCTCAGCGCTGCGGTCGGCTTCAGTGAAAATCGTAAGAGCCTGACGGCGCTGGGCCTCACTAAGGTCGAAGCGGCGCGTGAGGTCATGGACCCTGCGTTCGGCGAAGGATTCGTCGTCGTGGTGGCGGCCTCGCGGGGGTTGTCCGGCGAGGAGGAGAACGAGGCTGAAGAAGAATATCAGAGTGCGCACAGTAGCTTCCTTTCATCTTGATTGCTAAGACGCAAGCAATCCAGTGGTCTGCCGTAAAGAGGCAGCAAAACGATCTTTACACCGTCTTTACAGGCGGTAAAAACTGATAACCAAGGCCGATGCGAGTGACAAAAAGAGTGGGATTCTTCGGGTCTTGCTCCAGCTTTTGACGAAGCCAGCCAATGTGTACGTCCACCGTGCGGGTGGACATGCCGGGGGCGTAGCCCCAAACCTCTTGCAGCAGTTCCTCGCGGGTGATCATCATACCGGGACGAGTGGCAAAGTAAGCAAGGAGTTGGAACTCTTTTGCAGACAGCGATACGGGTTCATTGTTGAGTTGCACAATGGCAGCTCTCAGATCGATACGGATTGGGCCGAAGGTGAGGATGGTTGAAGGAGTGGGGGTGGCCCGGCGTAGCAGAGCTTCGATGCGAGCGAGAAGTTCGGCGTTGTCAAAGGGCTTGGCCAGATAGTCGTCTGCGCCGAGCTTGAGGCCAAGCACTTTGTCTGTGGTTTCACCAAAAGCCGTAAGCATGAGGATCGGAGTCTGAATCCCGCGCTGGCGGAGATCGCGGCAAACGTCGAGGCCGCTCTTGCCGGGGATTTGGATGTCGAGCAGGATCAGCTGGAAGGCTTCGCTAGAGGCACGGTCCAGTGCAGTGATGCCGTCGCTGGCAACCTCAACGGTGTAGCCATTGCGGACGAGCCTGTCGCGAAGAGGCAGAGCGATAGCTTCTTCGTCTTCAACCAGAAGCAGGTGTGGCGTCATGCTGATTTGGACCTCAAGTGGATTGTGATGGCAGTTCCCTGCCCGGGCGTGGACTCGATCGTTACTTTCCCACCCATGGCTTCGACACGGGTTCGCACCAGATGAAGCCCCAAACCCGAGCCGGGGACGCCGGCAGTGCGGGCGTCTTTGCCGCGAAAGAAGGGTTCAAAGAGCATTGGCAGCTCGGCTGGCGGGATACCAGTGCCGCGATCGGAAATCGTAATTGCGACTATGCCGGGAGATGAAGTGCGGGCTGCAATTCCGATGAATGCTGCGTCGCGGGCATATTTGGCTGCGTTTGAGATCAGGTTGATCAGCGCGGATTTAAGCGAGGCGAGGTCTGCGAGCACTGGGGGGAGATCCGCTTCAAATGAGGTATCGATCTCGAAGCCCTTCAGCAGTGGGGCCTCTTCAGACAATACGGCGCGAACGACTTGAGAAAGATCGAGCGGCTTGAGGTCGAGAACCAAACTACGTCCTGCGGCAAAGGCCAGAATATCCTCGATGCGGCTTCGCAGCCTATGGCCTTGGTCGAGCATCAGTTTGCCGTAGTGCTTCACCTCGCCGGGTTCAGAAGGGAGGCCTTCGCTCAGATTTTCGGCCATCATGCAGACGGCGGTGACGGGAGTGCGCAGCTCGTGCGAGAAGCCCGCTACAAAGTCGGTTTGGAGTTTGGAGAGTTGTTCGGCGCGACGCATGTTGAGGATGAGAAAGACGATTCCCGTAAAAAGTACAAAACAGACGGCGAGGCCGGTGGCGAGGTTGCGAAAACGGAGAGCGGCGACGGCAGCATCGAGCGAGCCAGCTCGATGCTCTGTGCGAAGTTGCCAGGGGCTTTCGTCGGCGAAGGGGCGCAGATTGAAACGTGGTGCGGATGGGGAGGGCGAGAGTAAGTCCAGGGCCTGAAACTTGGAGGGCGAGACAGTGGCGGTGGGCTGGGAGTCGAAGACGGGGGATTCCAGAAAGGAGACAACAGTTCGAGTCTCGAGTCCGGCAGGGGCGAAAGACCGGTCGTTCCGGGGCTGAAAATACCGTGACGAGAGTGCCGGGAGGTCGAGTTCGATCAGCAGGAAGCCCTGAAGGCGGTTGGGGGCAGAATCGTCTTCGTTAGAAGTGGCGCGAAAGAATACAGGGGCGGCAGAAGAAGCAAGCCAGGGACGATTAAACCAGCGCCTCGGTGACGCAGAGGCCAGATCGTCGCTGGCCTGGATAAGTTCCTGTCTAACCTGAGACCAGGCCTCTGGCCAGGGCTTGGCTTCAAAGCTGGAAGCGTTTCGGTTCCAGATTTTGAGTTCCTCCATCTGGGAATCGACAAAATAGAGGCGGAAAGGAATTGGCGAGAGCGGAAGCACCGGCGGGCTGACGGGGCTTGCGTTTTGAACGGAGCGGCAAACAGCACTGAGGTCAGCCTGAAAGTCGGCCCGGAAGCTGGCCGAAGATGCCGCAAGCGTCGATTCCAGGCGTTGCTGGTAGGCCTCGATCAGTTCATTGCTCCAACGGAATTGCAGCAGAACCAGCAGCACCAGTGCAAGCCACATCGCCGCGAGAGTTGCGGTGAGAAAGGCCGGTTTGCGCAGGATGGACTTCATGAAACGGCGAAAGGCCGCCCCAAAGGGACGGCCTTCGCATTGTAAGTGATATCCGGGCTTAACGGATATGGATCAGTGACGGATTGCCGGGGACATAAGCTCCATCGAGACCGATGGCGCCTACACCGTATGGACGATCCACTCCAGTCACTGCGCCTTCCGGCACCGTGAACTGGACGACGTAGATGCCTACCAGGCCAGGGGCCATGGTGGCAGACAGAACCGGGGCTCCCTCATTGTTGATGCCGATAATCATCTGGGCAGCAACTTGTGAGGAGTTGTTGTAAGCACCGGGGTTATTGGTGGAAGACGGGGTAACCGTCTGGCCAAGGCCGGTGAAGAAGCCGATCAGGTTTTCGCCGCGGAGGGCGGGGTTCTCGCGGGTCATGTAGGTGCCATCGGCTTTGACGATGACGCCGACACGCTTGCCAGCAGAATCGGTAGTTTCAAAGATACCGGGCTGGACAGCGAAGACGCTGACAGCGAGCGAACTGGAGCCTTCGTTGACGGTCATGCGAAGAGTGGAATTACCCGGAGCTACATCGCAAGGTGTCTGAAAGGTTGCCTGTTCCTGACCGTTCAGGTTGGCGAGGGAAACGATTGGAGCTGTGCGGCCACCGACTTCGATTGAAACATTATTCAGGCGAAGTGAGTAGGGGCCGACGAAGCTGTTGCCGAGGACAACACCGTTAACGTTGGGCGCGATATTCGAGCCGAACACAGTGGCGAGGCCGCAAGGTACAAGGCCAGCCTGGAAACCAGCCGCGTTAGAAACACGAGTGATTGTTGGGCCCGGAGGCAGTACAGTGAGGCTGAAGGTGACGACACGGCTGACGGCGCTAGCCGAGACCGAAACGGCACCGGCGTTTGTGCCGGCAGTTGCGTTTACTGTCGCGATGCCCTGGCTGTTGGTCAGCGCAGAAGAAGCCGAGAGGGTAACCTGACCGCTTTGGACGGCGAAGGTGACATTGGCTCCCGCAATTGCGCGGCCTTGAGCATCAAAGAGTTGAACAGAAAGTGGCGTGGTGAATGGGCGTCCAATCACAGCAGACTGGTTGTCGCCTGACACCTTCACGAAGTTGCCAATCGTGACGTTGTTGACGACCGTCCAGGTGGTCACCGCATTGCCTGCGCTGGTGCGGATCTTGACTTCACCGGGGGTGGAGCCAAAACGCACGAGGAAGGAAAAGTCTCCGTCGGAATTTGAGTTATTGAAGAGTGATTCGATGGTTGCGTCACCAGAGATCACCTCAACACGGATCGTAACGCCAGCGAGGCGGTTTCCGAATGCGTCGGTGACACGGCCACGAAGCGCCAGCGGGGTGAGGGTTCCCGGGCCGCCGGATTGATTATCGCCCTGAGTCTTGGTAATCAAACCAGGAGGACCAGGTACGACTTCAAGGTTGAAGTTAAAGCTACGGCCGGGGTTGGCGCAGTTGCCTACGCAAGCCTGGAAGTTGGAGGTGCCAAGCTTGGAGCCGGCAACGATATCGCAAGCTACATCGCCCTGACCGTTCGAAAGATTGGTCTGCGAACAGGTTGCACTGGCGCCCTGCTCAGGGTCATTACCGGTGGAGCCAGAGAAACCGACGCCTTGAATCGGTGAACCGAATCCGGCAAGAGTTCCACTGAAAATAGTGGCCTTAATTGCAGCCGTGGTTCTGGTTCCAGCCTGGACACGAATGGTTGAACCTTCGGCTGGATTGGTGAGCGTGATGTTTGGCGGGCTGGCCGGCAAAAGGAGTGGTGGAGGGCCAGACTGCGGGTAGGAAACGAGAGTGAAATCGACGTTTCCATTGGCCGAACTGGCACGAACTACACTTACACGAGGACCATTAAAGGCATCGTTGTAGAAAAGGACAGAGCCGTACTGAGTCTGGGCGAGACCGCGCGAATCGGTGGTGCTGGTTGAGAGAGTGACGTTGCCATCGCCCGACTGTACCTGCCACGAAACCGTGACCCCGCTTTGCGGGTTACCAGCACCGTCGCGAACCCGAACGGTGAGCGCCTGCGGTGCAAGGAATTGCGCGAGTACAATCTGGCCATTGCCAGAAACAATTTCAATCGGCTGAGGACCACCAGGGGTACCGCCGCCACCGCCGCCTCCAGGAGTGCCTGAGCCGGTGACATTAATGGTGAAGGATTGGCCTTGAGAGCCACTGGTTGATGCTGTGACAGTGTAGGTACCAGTGGTGGATGGAGCGGTGTAGCTGATTGTGGCATAACCGTCCTTATTCGTAATTGCCGCACTCGAATCGAAGGGGAAATTAGTGGTGCTGGAAGCGAAGTTGACTGTAACGCCACTGAGCGGACGAGTAGCGCTGTCAAGCGCACGCACTACCAGAGGACGGCCGCGCTGGCTTTGAACCGCAGTTTGAGACGGAGTAATCGTGATCAAACTGAACGGAATACCCGTGGGGGCCCTGCCAGTGAAAAAGCTGGGGCCGACGAAGGTGGGCTGTGAAATTGAGCTATTGAGGCTGTTGGTCTCAAGGTTAATCCGGGAAAGGGTATTAGAAACGTTTGAGAAGAAATAGCGATTGGAGGGTTGCTCGTCTGAGGTTACGAGGTAACGGCCACCAGTGAGAACGCCAGTGCCAGCCAGTTCGAGTTGAACAGGATTTGACAGGGGCGAAACCAGACCACCACGGAAGACAGTGTTGCTTACGCCTACATAGTAAAGTGCCGTTGTGTTGGAAGTAACCTTGAAGCGCTCAGCGACTGCGCTGGGAATGGACGCCTGAGAAATGGTTCTGGTAATCGTATCGACCACATAAAGCTGGGTGGAACCGATTACGTTGCAGGCAACAACAATCCGGCTGCCGTCGGGAGTGAATTGAGGCTTGAGGCAGTTCGATCCGG
>JAPKYY010000458.1 GCA_026394095.1 Acidobacteriota bacterium
GAATCGCGAACAAAAGCTTCCACCTCCTCGGGCTCTGGCAACAAGCCCGTAAGGTCCAGATGAATACGGCGCGCCAGCGTTCGCCGATCCGCCTCCGCCGAAGGCCGAATCCCTTTCGCCGCCAGCGCCGCCTGCACAAAATGATCAATAGGATTCCGGCCAACCGGCACAGCCGGCTTCTGGATCGCAGAAAACGACCAGGGCTGCAAGCCTTCAACCCACTTGCGAATCGAAGCAAGCTCAGCAGCTGGCAGCGGCCCTGTGGGAGGCATTTTCCCGGAAGCCGTCATCTCCAGCACACGCCGACTCAACCCCTCCGCCACATTCTTCTGATCTAGCCGCACCTTCCCCATCTGCTGCGTCGCCCCATGGCAAGCAACACAACGCCGCTCAAGCACCTCCGGAGTCTCCGCTGACCAAACAGTAGCAGAGACCCCGAGCAGTAGTAACTGATTCGACAGTCTGAACAGGGTCACACGAGGCAGTCTATCATCCTGCTAGAAGCTGAGCCGCAACGCCACCTGCATCACTCGAGGCCGGTTTGCTCCCTGCAAGGTCCCAAAATTCGGGCTGGCCGAGTTCAGATCAGCCGGGAAGAACTGCACATTGTTCATGCCATTGAAAGCCTCGGCGCGGAACTGCAGCGTGACATTCTCTCGAATCGGAAAATTCTTGAAGGCGGACAAGTCGAAGTTCCACCATGCCGGACCCTGAATGATATTCCTGCCCGAGGTTCCAAACTTCAACGGAGCAGTTTGCGAAAACGCGGCTGGGTTCAGCCAGAAACGCGATTTGTTGTTTTCGCCAAAGCCCTCTCGAGGTGTGATGCCGTTAAAGCTCGAATAAATCTCCGTTCCTGTGGCGTTGGCACGCTGTGAAACAAAGGCTAGAGTGGTCCCATTCGGCGAACTGACGATTCTCGGAACGCCACTCATCCAGCTTGTGATCGTATTGATCTGCCAGCCGCCAACAAAAAGATTGGCCGCTCGGCTAGCATCGCTCAGGAATCGCTTCCCCTTACCAAACGGGAGTTCATAAACAATACTCGCAACACTGCGATGCGGGATGTTGAAGTCAGAAGGACCCTTGTCCAACTGGAAGTTTGCCGGGTTCAGATTAGGTGTTCCCCAACTGCCAGCGGAATCCGTATCAATCGACTTCATCCACGTATGTGCCATCAGCAATTGGAAGCCATTGCTGAAGCGTCTTTCCAGTTTCATATTCAGCCCGTGCATCTGCGACATTCCGGCTTGCGACGAGTAAAGCATGCCAATCAGGCGAGGATATTGCGTCGCTACCCCAGGAGTAACATCGTAAAGGATTCCCGGCGTGACGTTGGCGTAAGAGTTATAGCGCTTGGACAACCGCCGCCCTTGGGATCCCACATAGGCAGCCTCCACCACCCAGTTCGAACCAATGGATTTCTGAATCGACATCGTCCACATGTACATGCGTGGCTTCCGGCCATCCAGCTCTGCTGCAAAAAGATTTGTTCCTTGTGGGGTGATGTAGTTGCTGTCTACTGGCGGCACCACCACGTTTGGCAGTGTGTTGCGTCCGAATTCAAATTCCGGCAAGCCACGACCCGTCGCGTTTAGATTCTGTTGGGTGTATGCAGGTGGTCCATTCACAATGAACTGGATCTCGTTCATCTGCGTCTGGTCCCAATAGATCCCAGCTCCGGCACGAATCGCAACCGAGGGTGCCCACTTGGGGTTGTAAGCAAGCCCAAACCTTGGCGCAAAATTCTTGTAGTCAGGACTGATTACCGACTTGCGAACTTGGCCCAGCGTCGGGAAGAGCTGTTTGCCCGTCTTGAAGTCAAACCCATAGACATTGCCTTGTTCTTTGGCTTCAGGAGGCCCAAGAAACTCCCACCGCATTCCATAGTTCAGCGTAAGCTCCCGGCTCACTTTCCAGTCGTCCTGCACAAAGGCCGTTAGCGTGTGGTTCTGGAAATTTGTAATGGAGGTTCCTACTGCACCGTTCATGTTCGTCGGATATCCCAGAAGGAAGTCCGCAACTGGATCACCGGTGCGCGCTACAGGGTTGCCCGTAACGCTGTCGGAAGCAGCCGAGTAGCTGCCATTAAATGTGAAGCTGCCGCGCGGACTGTTGTCTCCGTCGACAAAGAAACGAGACTGCCTGGCTTCGAATCCGAACTTGACTGTGTGTGCGTTTTTCACCCAGGTAGTTGCGTTACTTAGTTGGTAATTGTGAACCTTGTTTCCCTGTGTTAATCCATCGCTTCCGATACCGGAGTAGCCCGCCCACCCGACATTCGGCACACCCCAGTTCAATCGCGATGTTGAAACTCCCGTAATCCCAATTTCCTGGGCGATGTTCTTATCCACAGTCACCTGTTTTCCGAAGAGCTCCATGTAGCTATATGCAGCACGAAACACATTGACAACCG
>JAPKYY010000514.1 GCA_026394095.1 Acidobacteriota bacterium
CACCGCAACGGCGACTCCCTCGGCGACGGTGCCAGCGACCACGCCCGTGCCGGTGCCACCTGGCTCACCGGCGTCCACCCCCGCAAGACCGAAGGCGTCAACATCCAGGCCGGCACCTCCCTCGATCAGATCGCCGCTAAAGAACTCGGCTCCCGTACCCTGGTACCCTCGCTCGAGCTCGGCCTCGACGAAAACCGCATGGTTGGCGGCTGCGATTCCGGCTACAGCTGCGCTTACAGCAACACGCTCTGCTGGAGCTCCCCCACAACGCCTCTTCCCCTCGAAACCAACCCCCGCGCCGTCTTCGAGCGCCTCTTTGGCGACAGCGACACAACCGACCCCGCCGCCCGCGCCACCCTCGCCCGCCAGAACAAAAGCATTCTCGATTTCGTCCGCGCCGACGCCGGCAAACTCAGCAAATCCCTCGGCACCTCAGACCGTCTCAAGCTCACTGAGTATCTCGACTCAATTCGCGAAATCGAACGCCGCATCCAGAAGGCCGAAGAGCGCGCCGCTACCGGCGCACCAATCCCGAGCATCGATCAACCCCCGGGCGTCCCACCCACCTTTGAAGAGCACATCAAGCTCATGTTCGACCTCATGACGATTGCCTTCCAGGCCGACATCACTCGTGTGATCACTCTTATGATCGGGCGCGAAGGCGGCAACAGAACCTACCGTTCTATCGGCGTCCCAGACGCCCACCACGGCCTCTCCCACCACTTCAACGACCCAGCCAAGATCGAACGCCTCCAGAAGATCGACCAGCACCACGTCGAAATGTTCAGCCACTTCCTCGCCAAACTCAAGCAGACCAAAGACGGCGACGGCACACTGCTCGACAACTCTATGGTCCTCTACGGCAGCAGCCTTTCCGACAGCAACAAGCACGAGCATTTCAATCTGCCCACCGTCATCGCAGGCCACGGCGCCGGTAATATCAAGGGCGGCCGCCACATCCGCTACCGCAAGGGCACGCCCATGACCAACCTCTACCTCAACATGCTAGACACGGTCGGTGTGAAGGAAGACAAGTTCGGCGACTCCACCGGTCGTATCGACCATCTCACCGACCTCTAGGCCGGCATGTACAGCTTCGAAGGACAAACCGTACTCGTCTCTGGTGGCACAAGCGGCATCGGCGCAGCAATAGCTCAGTCCTTTAAAACAAGCGGCGCAACCGTCCACGCCCTGGGCCTTGAAACCGGCCTCGACATCACTGCAACAGAAACAATCCAGCAGGCACTTAAAGACATCCACACCATCGATGTCCTCGTCAATGCCGCAGGCGTCATCCGCCGCCTCGAAGAACACTCACCCGACGTCTTCGCTCAGGTCATCGACATCAACCTCAACGGTGCGATGCGCATGTGCTCGGCCTGCCACCCGCACCTGAAGGCCACCAAAGGCTCCGTCATCAACATCGCTTCCATGCTCAGCTTCTCCGGCTGGATCGAAACCCCACTCACCTCCGCACTTCGCGAAGAATCCGCCAAAAGCGAAGCCATCCGCCTCCGCACTCCCATGCGCCGCTGGGGACAACCAGAAGACATCGCCGGCCCCGCCCTCTTCCTCGCCTCCCCTGCCGCAGCCTTCATCACCGGAGCCATCCTCCCCGTTGACGGCGGATACCTGATAGCGTAAAAACAATGCTTAACCCCATCGAGATGGCCAAAGACATCGTAGTCAACGGTGTCCTCCCTGACGACGAACGCGTCTGGGTCCCTCAGGCTGAAAACGTCTGGTTCCGCCCCCTCTGCCTGTCGACAAGACAAGGCTACTGGGTCAACCTCCTGCGCGTGCGCAAGTCCGGAATCCTCAGCCGCCACCGCCACCCCGCACCTGTACACGGCTACGTCATCGAAGGTAAATGGAAGTACCTCGAACACGACTGGACGGCAACTCAAGGCAGTTACGTCTTCGAACCACCCGGCGAAACCCACACCCTCACCGTCCCTGAAGACGTACCGCAGATGATCACTCTCTTTCACATCACCGGCGCGATGATCTACGTTGACGAGAAGGGCGCAGTCACAGCCTACGAAGACGTATTCACCAAGATCGAGATGTGCCGCAAGCACTACATCGCCTGCGGCCTCGGTCCCGACTTCATCAATCAGTTCATCCGCTAGAACTTCATCCTGAGCGCCACCTGCATCGTCCGTGGCCCTCCGATGGTAGACGTAATCGTACCCATCGTCCCAAACCCGGCAGCCGGCAGAGTGGAGCTGGGATTGGCAAAAGTAGTTTGATTGAACGCGTTAAACACTTCCATACGGGTCTCGACGTTAAACCGTTCATTCACAGCAGTCGTCTTGCTCAAAGCAAAGTCAAACTGACGCTGCGATGGCCCACGAAGAATATTCCGCCCTGCATTCCCCCAACGGTCATCGGAGTTTGCAAACGCCGTAACATCAAAGAAGCCATTGAGCCGATCCTGTACCCTTCCAGTTTTGATCGCACTCTCGATCGTCCGTCCCGGAGCAAGATCCGTTCTCACCCTGGCCACCTGAGCCCAATAAGCATTTGCAGTATTCGTGCCAAGCACCGTAAATGGCGAACCGCTCTGCACCGTGGTCATCCCGTTGAGCGACCACCCACCCAGCAGCATCTTTGCTGCCTGCGATCCCTGAAACGCCTGGGGAATCTCGTAGATAAAGGCCGCAGTAAACCTCTGCGTCCGGTCAAAGTCGGCTACACCCTTGTTGTTGGCCATATTCCGGGCATCATGCTCAACCGTACCGCCGTCGCTCGAAATGTTGTCCAGCGTCTTGGCCCACGTATAAGCAGCCTGCACCAGCACCCTCCGCTGAAACCGTCTCCGGTAATTCACCTGCAACCCGTGGTAAGTCGACATGCCGTAATTCGATCGCTTCCTGTAACCACTCTGCCGTCCCAGTCCCAGATACTCACTAGGCACAAAGAAATCAGGGTTAATCAATGCCCCAGTGCGGGTACGAATATCGGTAAAGCCATTCACCGGTGTCACCCGCGGATCGAAGGGCTGGGCCAGATTCAACTTTGCCATCAAACCAATACCGCGAGTTCCCACATACCGGACATCGATCACATTGCCCTTCAGCGGCTCATATTGCAAATTGAATGTCCACTGCTGCACATATGGTGTCTTGATGAAGGGGTCGATAAACGTAAAGTTCTTTGCCGCAAAGGGCTCAGTCGACGGAAACGCAGTGCCGTCAAATCGCCGCCAGCTCGCCGCACCATTCGCATCTCGCGAAATCTGTACATCCAGCGGAATCGTGAATGGATTGATATTGATCCGCGGATAGGGGTTCGCCATATCCACCGGCGCCGGCACATTCTGATACACAAAGAACGGCGAAGACAACTGCAGGTCCGACTTGAACGATCCCGAAGGCCGTTCATAGTAAATCCCATATCCGCCGCGCACCACAAGCTTCGAGCTAAACCAGGGCTGCCATGCAAACCCAACCCTTGGAGCGAAATTGTTCTTATCCGGCTGGAAAATCGAATTCCGCTCCGACTTGAAGATCTGCGACAGATTGAGCGGCTTCACATAAGGCGACACAATCAACCCCATCTGAATAGGGTCAAAGCCCTGCTTGAAAATCAGGTGCTTCTCGTTGATGTAATAACCCTGAGCCACTCCCGCCCGTGCAGCATCTTCCTTGTTGAAATAAGTGCCAACCCGGCCCTGCGTCTCATCCGGCCAGCCAAAGTAATCCCAGCGCACTCCGGCATTAATCGTCAGCCCCTTACGCACACGCCAGTCATCCTGCGCATAAAACGAAAGGTCAAACATGTTGTAGTCGCGTCGCGTATCGCCCATATCGAGGTCCGATCCACCACCGGAAGCACCATGGCCAGTCATAAACAGCACCCAGTTGTCGTAATCCAGGTCTCCATTGGTGCGGGCCATGTATTCACCCTTAAGGTTCGTCCGGCGAAACTCTCCGCCAAACTGCATCGTGTGCGATCCACGAACATGCGTCACCAGATTGGTCACATAGACATTGCGCTGGCGATCGTAAAAGTCCCACGCATTACCAATCCCAGCGCCAGATCTTTGGGTCACAATATCGACGGTTGGCATCAGCGCAGCCAGCCCGCCAATCGCCTCTTCAATCGGATTATAGATACCGAGTGTCGAATTGAAGATGTCTTTAAACCGGGAGATGCGTGTGTTGAACAACTCAAAGAATCCACCACGCAACTCATTCGTCCAGCGCGAACCAAACGTATGCAGATGAGAAAGCGAAGCCGTATAACCAGGCGTCTGCCCCTGCGTCGGCGAAACAGAAGAATTCGCCCACGGGAATGCCTCCTCCACAAACTGCTGGCTCTTGATATAGCTCAACCTCACACGGTCATTGGCGGCAAAGTTATGTTCGAGCGACAGCGATCCAGACCAGGAGTTGAAGAAGGTCGGAAACGCATTCACCTGCTCTCGTTCCCTCCCATAACTCGTCGTACCAGGCAGGAGCCGGTTCGCCGAACTCACACTGGGCAACAAAAACTTACCGTTCCGCTTCACGTTCAGAATATTGATCGCAACCGGATGAATATCCAGCGCCGTCAACTGACGAAACACCGGATTCGCCGCATTCGCCGTGCTCGAAAAGAACTTCTGTTCCAGCCCGGCAATCTGCTCTGCCGGAAAACGTCGAATCGTTGTCAGAAAGTTGGCGGCAAACGCAGGATTGTCTGCCGCACCGCTAGCCAGCCACTGGTTTGCCACCTGAGCAATCGAATCCCGTGTGCGCACATCCCCAAGTCCATCCGGGCTGGCCGTCGTTGCAATTGCTCGCGTCGCATATCCCGATACAAAGTCCGTACGCTGCACCGCCGCATAGAAGAACGTCTTGTTCTTCACAATCGGTCCGCCAAGCCCGAAATAGCTTTCATTACGCCGGAACTGCGGCCGAGCAGTGCCCGACCGGTTCAGGAAAAACTCATTCGCGTTGAACTTCTCGTTCTGAAAAAAGTGCGACATGCTGCCATGAAAATCATTCCCCCCAACACGCGTAATCATTTGGATATTCGCACCACCGTTACGGCCTGAGGTCGCCGTATAAAGCGCCGTCTGCATCTCCACAGCCTCCAGCGCATCCAGCGGCACCGTGATGTTGTTACCCAAACTCCCGCCGCCATTCATCATGTTCGTCGCATCCACGCCATTGATCATCAGCGAGTTGTTCGTAGGCCGCGCCCCATTCACCGACGGGTTCAACGATTGCGTCCCGTCATCCCCCTGTGCCCCCGGCGAAGTCGCAATATTCATACCCTTCCCCGTGCGGTCCGGCAGCGGTGCCGCAACTCCGGCCTCGCCAATAATCAAGTGCGTGTAGTTCCGGGAAGAAGTCGGAATCTGATCAATCTGCTTGCTCGAAATCGTAGTCGATTGAGTAGCCGTATTGGGCTGCAGCGAACTGCTGCTCGCATTCACATCCACCGTCTCTGAAACCGTACTAGCCGACAACACAAAGTGAACCGTCTGCGCCGAATTCGATTCCAACTCCAGCTTCCGTACAACCACGTTAAAGCCAGGATGCTCAACACTCAATTCCACTTTGCCGCTAGCAGGCCGCAAGAACCGGTAAGTCCCATCTTCCCCGGTTGTCGTCCGCAATGAATTATTGGTCGACTCGATCCGAAGCGATACCTTCGCACCAGCCACCCTCGCCCCACTCTGGTCCTCAACCTTGCCTTCAACACGGTCTGCTGTCTGCGCAGCCAAAACTGCAATTCCCAACGCCATTAGAACGATGCTTTTGATCATGACTAGGCCCTCCACCATCTAGTCTTGAGCCACCGTCTGAAATTCAACAACCCAAACCGTTAGCCAAAATCGCTCAACTTCAACTCAAAATGACGGATCCCATCGACATTCGGTCCTGATACTCACCCGGAGAAAATCCCGTAATTTGGCGAAACAATTTCCCAAACTGGCTCGGATTGGAAAATCCAAGTTGATACGAAACTTCCTTTACACTCCCCCACTCCAAAATCATCGTCTCAGCCCGCCTTACCAGGACTCGATTGTAGAAATCGAGCGGACTCCGATTAGCCGACGTGAACAGAAGCCGCCGGAAATGCGCCAAACTGATCCCAATCTCCTCGCACAACGTCTCCACCGCAAACTCATGTTTGCCACAGCGGTTCATATACTCCACCGCATGTACAAAATGCCGTCTCGACAACAACTGACTCCCTGACATTGGCCTCGGCACTATCGCCGCCCCCGGCCACTGCCACAACAATTCCACCAGAAATTGACTCAGAAATCCTTCCAGATAACTCTGCATCCCAAGCCGGCCCAGATTCGCCATGCCCACTACCCTCTGCATCTGGCCAACAATTTGAGCTGCCTCAATCTTGCCCAGAATCAGCGCCCCTTCCCCGCTCCCCACCAGCCGCAATTCCTCGAGCAACCGCTGCATCTCCTTGACACCCACCACCACCGTCGCCCCTTCACACAATCCATTCACCGGCAGATATTGGCTCCCACGCAATGCACCCGGATTTCCAACCAGAATCTCCCCCGGCAGCAGCGAACTCTGCGCATGGTTCTCCAGCACATCAATTCTCCCGGCAAAACAACACACGATCGCATACTCCGGCAACCGCCGTTCCGGAAAATAATGGGCCTCCCCATATCGAAAATGCTGCAATCCCAGTTCCCGCTCAGGAACCACCCGAAAGACACTACTACCAAAACTCAAGGCCAGAACCTCCTCCGATACAACTCTGTAATCGAATTTGATCCTAGCCTTGAATTGTGAATTCCAAATGAATGTGCGGTTACTGCCGAACAAACACAGCCGTGCTCTCCACAGCCTTCCCCGAGGCATCGGTTCCGCGAGACGTTTGAGTCAAAGTCTGGGCATCACGAGAAACCACCGTCTGCCCCCGCATATTGTATTTGCTGCCACCCTTCACCGGCTCAACGCTAGCCTCAAAGCTCGTCGTATTGTTATCGATCCTCTTCACTGCAATCAAATTAAACGGTGCCCCCTTCACCTTGAACTCCTTGCCATCGTACTTGTAGGCAAAGACATACTTAAAGGCCGTCCCATCGGCATACTGTCCACTCCGTGTAATCTGCACGCGCCCATCGGGCAGCGCCTCCCTTACATCGATCTGACTTTTGATCGGGTTCGTGGCAGTCGTCTTCGACTTCTTGGCGTCATACTTCCAGGTTCCCAGCCGAATATCGGCTGCAATCAATCCAACAGCAGTAACAGCGACAACCACCAACATCATGGTTAAAGTCTTTCGCATGGTCCATTCTCCAATTTGAGTTGTGCACAACACGAGGCCTTTGGCCTCTCAAGCGATACGGAGCATATCACCACATGAAAACGAAAACCAGCCCCTCAGTTTTTATCCAACCGCGGTCGCAGTACATAAACAGAAGCACCCCGAAACCTGAGCACACTCTGCTTTGGATAAAGATCCGAAAGCTCTTCCAGCTCTTGCTTTGTCACAGGAGTCATCGAAAATGAGTCCTGAACCAGAGCAACCGTTTCGCAACCAGATCCCGCCACCGCTCCCCGGTTGAGATGTACTCTTTGCAACATGGGCCGTCCCGAATAAACAGACCAGGCAGCGGCACCCATATCCACCGAACTCTGCATATTCCACCAGGCCAGGCAAACACCCTCTCCTTCGATCGATGTCAGATATCTAACGACACCCTTGTAGTCTGCCTTTGTTT
>JAPKYY010000372.1 GCA_026394095.1 Acidobacteriota bacterium
CTTCGAGGGTTTGGCCGGCTTGTTGTTGAAATTTCTCCGCAGAAGGTTCGATCGACTGGAAGCGATCGAGGCGGAAGCTGCGAAAGTCGTTGCGGGATTCGCACCAGGCGAGGAGGGTCCAGACGCCTCCCCAGAAGTAGATGCCAAGAGGGCGGAGCCGGCGGCTGGTTGAGTGATCTTTAGCATCGCAGTATTGACAGAGAAGGATTTGACGCTCTTCGATGGCTGTTCTGAGCTGATCGATGGGGGCAGCGGGACTGACGGCGATGGACGGGAAATGGAGTGGGGTGTTTTGAAGTTCGGCGCTGCGGTGGGCGGGGACCACGTTTTGGATTTTGAGTTGGGCGCGCTTTGCCGCTGCAGAGAGTTGTGGCCCTGCCCAGCTTTGGACGAAGCGGAGGCCGGTGGTGAGAGCCTGGATTTCATCAAAGTCGAACATGATGGGCGGGATGTCGAAGCCTCTGCTGAGACGGTAACCGACGCCGGCTTCGCCTTCGATGGGGACGCCGGAGAGGCTGAGGTCGCGGATGTCGCGATAGATAGTGCGAGTGGAGGTTTCCAGCCAGTCAGAGAGTTGGGCAGCGGTGGTGAGGCGCCGCCCTCTGAGGTGTTGGACGATTTGAAAGAGACGATCCGCGCGCCGCATGTGGCGATTGTAGCCCTTAAGCAGCCATCGCGTGAAGGCCGATGCGGTTGCCCTCGGTGTCGAGGATGATGGCGATGTAGCCTATGTTACTGGGGAGTTGTGTGGACGGGAGTGCGATGCTGAGTCCCTGAACAGTGGCCCGATCGAGGACTGTTTTCAGTGAGGGGTTGCAATTGAAATAGAGGAGGGTGCCTTCGGCGGAGGGTTTGTGGTCTGGGTTGGCGATGAGTGCGCCGCCGACCGTGCCTGGTGCGTAGGTAAATACGGCCATATCCTGGGAGCCAAAGTTTTCTTTCTTGAGTGGAGCGTCGAAGAGGTTGGTGTAGCAGTGGATGGCGCGGTCAAAGTCGAGGACCGGGATCTCGAACCAGGCGAGCCGGTTCGGCCGGGGTTGTGTGTTTTCCATGAAGCTATCTTGTAGGAGGGCTACTGACAGCGTGCTGTCAGTAGAGGTTGGCTCCGCTTTGGGACCGAGCCAACCTTGCTGTACTGCAGGAGGGAAATGCTAGCGGGTGAGGCTGGATCTGATCTTGCGGTGGGAGGCGAAGAGGACGAGCCCGAGCCCGATCAGGGCGGTGGAGGTTGGTTCTGGCACAGTTGATTCGACGTAGGGCCGGACCAGGAAGCTTCCCATCTGGGGATCGCTGATGTTGACTCCCCAATTGTTGTTTGAAATAAACCAGCCTGTTGAGCCGAACTGAAACATGCCAAACGCGAGTACAGCACCGCCGGAGTTTGGCGTTGGCGTGGATGTCACAAGAGGAGCGTTGTAAACAAGTCCTCTGGTGTACAAGGGTGCCAACCATTCAAAGTTGGTTGTGTTGTCTCGAACGATGAGGCCATCGTTGGGGTTGAGGAAGTCTGTCTTTACCAGCGTCGCGTTTGCGGCGGTGAAGGAAAGGGTGAGAATGAGGACAGCTTTGGTTATGTGGTTCATGGAGGTCTCCGAATTGTTTGGCTACTTGGAACTGTCTGTGTTCCAAACTCATTAAGCGCAAGGTGGTCTTTTGGAGTGACATGGATTTAGAAAAAAGTGCGGCACGAAAAGTACTAGAAGTTTGTGTCTTCGGGTTAACGTAAGGGAGTGAGTGCTTTGAAGAAGACTGATGAGTTGCCGTTGTTGTCTACGACGCCTGAGGCTTGGGGCGCGAGTGCGCTGGCGGACCCGATTGCTTTGCTGATCGACCATGCGTTTCTCGAGATGAAGGCGGCACTCAATGCGATGGACTTGCTGACGCGGTGGCCGAATGAGTGGACTCCGGGATGGGTTGAGGCGATGACGAGTGTGGCCAGGGATGAGACTTCGCATCTGGCGCAGGTGACGCGGCTATTGATTCGCAGGGGCGGGAAGATGGAGCGCGGGCATAAGAGTTATTACGCCTCTGATTTGCGGCGGTTGGTGAGGAACGGGAAAACTA
>JAPKYY010000312.1 GCA_026394095.1 Acidobacteriota bacterium
ATGGCCGCCTCGTCAAGAAAGATGCTGCACTTTTGTTTGAAATTAGTGTGCCAGCAGATTCCGAGATTCCGGGCCTGCCAAAAGAAGACGTCAAAGACGCGGTAGTAGCAACAACGGAAGCTCCTGAAGACGACGAAGACCCGCAACAACGGCCAGCCGCTGCCACCCCTGCAGCCCGTACCCGTCTTGTCTATTTTGAATACGACTTCGCCACCGCGCGTGTGTCTCTGCTGCCGGATTACAAAGCTCCACGCAAGCCTCGTTGGGCTTCGCTTTCTCCAGATGAGAAAACGGTGGTCTTCGCCCGTGGCCAAAACCTCTACGCAATGGACGAAGCCAACTACAACAAGGCACTCATTAAGGAAGACGACGCGACGATTGTTGAAATCCAACTCACTACCGATGGTGAGGAGAACTACGGTTACGCCCGCCGCCTGAGCGCTGAAGAGAAGCGGTTGATGAACAGCAAGTTGAAAAATCCGCGAGTGCCCGCGATTGCGGTCTTCTGGTCGCAGGATTCAAAGAAGATCTCGGTTATTCGTAACGATCAACGTAAGGTCGGCGAACTTTGGGTGATCAATTCCCTCACCAACCCGCGGCCCAGTCTTGAGACCTATCGCTACGCGATGCCCGGCGAGGTGAACATGCCGCAATCGGATCTTGAAGTTTTCGACATCGCCTCCAAGAGCCGGCTCAAGATCAAGGCTGACCAATTCAAAGATCAGACCCTCGCCATTTACACCGCCCCCGTCACCTACCGGGAGCGCGAAGCCGCCCGGCGCTTCGCCGTTGAGCGCAGCGGCGAACAAGATCAACAGCAGCAGGGGCAGCCTCCGCAAGCGGCAGGCCCTAGCCCCAAGTGGCTGAGTGCCTCTTCTTCCAAACTTTATTTCAATCGCACCAGTCGAGATCTTAAGAAAATCGACGTCTGCGTCGCCGATACTGCAACCGGAGAGGTGAAGACTCTCATAGAGGAACGCCTCAATACCTACCTTGAGGTGAAGCCCTTGCGGCTCCTGGCTGACGGCAAGGAACTGGTGCACTGGTCGGAGCGCGATGGCTGGGGCCACTACTATCTCTTCGATGGCGACGGCAAGCTGAAGAACCAGATCACGTCAGGCGAATATCACACCGAGAACATCGAGGCGATCGACGAAAAGACACGCACACTCTATTTCGAGGCCAATGGTAAGGAAGCCGATGAGGACCCCTACTACAACCACCTCTACAAAGTTGGTCTCGACGGAACCGGCGTGAAGCTTCTCGATCGAGGCAACGGCTCACACTCGTCTTCTCTTTCTGATTCCGGCAAGTACCTGGTGGATACCTATTCGCGCATCAATCGGGAACCGTCGTCCGCTCTGCTCGATATCGCAGGCAATCTGGTGATGGAGCTTGAAAGTACCGATACCTCGGCACTCAAAGAAGCAGGCTTTGTCGCCCCCGAGCCTTTTTCGGTTAAGGCCGACGATGGCGTTACCGATCTTTACGGTGTTCTCTACAAGCCCTTTGATTTCGACCCGAAGAAGAAGTACCCGATCATCGCTTTCGTTTATCCTGGCCCGCAAACGGAGAGCGTAACCAAGACCTTCAATCCGCGCGGTCCCAATGTAGCCCTTGCGCAGCTAGGCTTCATCGTAATGGAGGTAGGCAATCGTGGTGGCCATCCTTCGCGCAGCAAGTGGTATCACAACTATGGCTACGGAAATCTGCGTGACTACGGCCTTGCCGACAAGAAGGCAGCGATCGAGCAACTCGCCCGCAGACATTCCTTCATCGACATGGATCGCGTTGGCATCTACGGCCACTCCGGTGGAGGCTTCATGTCTACCGCCGCCCTGCTGGTTTATCCAGACTTCTTCAAGGTTGCTGTGTCTTCCTCAGGCAACCATGAGAACAACATCTACAACCGATGGTGGAGTGAAAAGCACCATGGCGTCAAAGAAGTAAAGGACAAAGACGGCAACATCAAATTTGAATACAGGATCGAACGGAACTCCGATTTGGTGAAGAACCTCAAAGGCCGCCTCTTGCTTGCCACCGGCGACATTGACGACAATGTCCACCCGGCTGCCACGCTGCGTGTGGCAGATGCGCTGATTAAAGCCAACAAGCGTTTCGACTTTTTCATGCTTCCCGGCAAGCGCCACGGCTACGCCGATGCTATCAACTACTTTTTCTGGCTACGCGCCGATTACTTCGTCAAGCACCTGCTGGGGGACTACTCCCAACCGGTCGACATGATCGAACTCAATCGCGAGCGAGAGCAGTCAACAGATAAAAATCGCGGTCGAGGCGGCAATTAGCCCAACTTCGGCTATGCTGGAAAAGAAGCGTGCGTTGGCTGTATGGCGGGTCCTCAATATTTGATCCAACAGTCAAAGTCATAGGGACTTTAACTCGTTTTCAACGCCGGTGAGCAAGATCGGCCATCTTCGGGTGGCGTCGGATAAGCCTAATGGCGTGCGGTGGGTCCCACCCTAGCTTAAGCAAGGGTCAATGACGGGGATTCGTACGTCAATGTACGCTTCACTACTCTTTCCAGCTACAGAATGAACCTCCTTTTTATTGGCGACATTTACGCCTCCACTGGCCGTAACATGGTCGCCTCCCATCTGGCTGAACTCCAGGCGACCTACGGAGTCCAGATGACGATCGCCAACGCCGAAAACTCGGCTGGCGGTTTTGGTGTCACTCCTCAAATTGCCGACGAACTCATCTCGATGGGCGTTGATGCCATCACAACCGGCAACCACGTCTGGGACAAGCGCGATTTTTACGAATACCTGGACCGCAGCCCTCGC
>JAPKYY010000759.1 GCA_026394095.1 Acidobacteriota bacterium
GAACCACATAGCGTTCCCGTAGTGCCTGCTTGAGTGCCCGATCCCATGCTGCTTGCTCGGTGCTTGGCCCGTCAAAAACAGGCAATGCACCGGTGGAATCATTTGGCACCAGTACAAGTGAGTCTTTATTGGCGGAGACGAATTCCGGAAGGTCGATTGTCACCCCGGCGCGCTGTGTTTTGGCTGAGCTTACGATACGGGTCCAGGGGATAAAGTTGGCGATCGCTTTTCTTTCGGCTAGCGGGAATTTTGCCGTCAGTACTTCGTCTGTCAGGAGGCTGAACATGGCACGCTTCTGGGCCAGTTCGGCGCGGAAGGAATTTACCATGCAGACTTTGCCGTCACGATAAGCCTTCACCAGCGGGTGGTTCAAATCAAAGCGGAGGAGAAATTCCTGCAATGACGAGGCCCGGTACATGAGGTCGATCCGGTAGTCGCCCTTGGTCAGGACGCCGTTGCGATAGTCCAGTTGTTCGGGATTGACGAGTTCGGCCTGATAGCCATGCTTGCGGAAGAGCTCGACAAGTACCGTGTATTCCGCGCCGTCAATTGTCTGGAAGGGTTGTTTGAACTCAAGAACAGCCAGATTGGGCTGCTTCTTGCCACCGTAGGCTTTATAGGCCTTCAATATCGCTGAAAGCAGGTACTTTGTACCGCCAAACTTCGTGAGGCTGTGCTTCTTGCGGAATTCTTTGACCGGCGGAGCTTCATAGAACATGTCTGCGAGCAGCTCACCGTAAGCTAATCCCGTGGCTGATGAGGCCTGAAAATTCCGGAATTGCAGCGAACCGTTGTTGAGATTTGTGTTCAGAAGTGAGGCGACGTGCAGGAAGCTGTAGCCAGGGTCGATCGATGCAAGCATTCGCTCGGCCGGTAATAACTCCATACGCTGCAACAAAGCAGGGTTGGCCAGAGCAAGATTTTCGATCCGCTCGATTGCGGAGAGCAAAGACTCGCCCGCTTTGCTCATCTGCTCATATTGCTTCTGGGAGAGGAAATGAGGACGAAGGAAAGGAGAGGCAAGACGCGTCCCCACGATCATCCCGTGAGCCCGCATCCGCTCTGTTAGAGCATCGGTCCATTCGAGGTTCGCGTGAGGCTGGCTTTCGAGAATTTTGTGGTAGCGGACGATTGCGTCGTCCACAAGCTTTTGCGCCATCGTTAAACTTTGTATCAGTATGGCATACGCAAACGCAGAATCAAAGTTTATCGACGGATTTCGCTAAGGTAAGCTATTGATAGTAAGGGACTTCTCATCGAAGGCTCAAAAAGGTAAGATAAAGGCAGTGAAAAACTATCCCTTTTACGGAATTCTCCTTGCCTTTGCCTCCCTGGGAATCGCCGACGACGGAATTTGGCTTCTCAATGAATTTCCCCGTTCTGCCATCAAAGCAAAGTATGGATTTGATGTATCTGACGGCTTCCTGAAGAATCTCCAACTCGGTAGTGTCAGGTTTAACAACGGAGGTTCCGGGAGCTTCGTCTCTGGCGATGGGCTTGTTTTCACAAACCACCACGTAGGTTCCGATTGCATTCAGAAACTCTCCTCAAAAGAGCACGACTACCTCAAAGACGGATTCATTGCTGCATCTCGATCTGAGGAAAGAAAATGCCCAGATCTTGAATTGAATGTTCTGCTTAGCATTGAAAATGTAACTGAAAAGGTGAAGGCCTCTGTGCCAGCAACTGCCAACCCGGCGGAAGCGGCAAGCCGTCGCAGGGCCGAGATGAGCGCAATCGAGAAGGCCTGCTCAGACCGGACCAACCATCGCTGTGACGTCGTTACGCTATTTAGCG
>JAPKYY010000402.1 GCA_026394095.1 Acidobacteriota bacterium
CCCACTGCCATTGCGGCGGGCTTTCGGTTGAGAAAGTTGGTGCTCAACCGGTCGATCCGCGTTGGGAAGCGGCCAGCCAGAAAGTTGAGCTGGTTCTCGGTCTCCACAATCCGTTGCATGATCTTGTACTGGGAACTCTGCATTGCACGGAGGGTAGCCTCAAAGCGTGCTGGAGCCACTGATGTCGCGCGACCCGCCTCAAACTGCGCCCGAGCAAGCTCGACGGCCTTTTCCTGCAGTGTGATGTTCTCGGTGATGATCTGTAGTTGCCGGTCCAGCGCCAACAACTCGTAGTAACTGCTGGCGATCTCCGCCACCAGACGCGTCACCATGAAGTTCCGTCCTTCGATGCTCGCCAGATATCGATGCGACGCGGCTTTGGCCAGGTTTCGGAGACGTCCCCACACGTCGATTTCCCACGACGCATAGAGGGCTGGCTGGTATTTTTGCAAGTTCGCGCCGATCCCAGTCAACTCGTCGCTTTGACCCTGGCTCGTGAACTTTCCAACACGCTCGGTCCCGCTTTCGACTCCGAAACCCACTTTAGGAAGATACTCACCACGCCGGGCCATGATTTCAGCGTTGGCAACCACCGTCTCCTGAATCGCGATGTTGAGCTCCTGATTGTGCTGGAGCGCCGCCTCAACGAGTGCGACCAGAGGGGCGTCCACAAAGAAGTCCCGCCACGGGATCAGCCCGGAATTTCGCGTATCGCCCTGCCCGGCAAAGGTATCAGGTACTGTGCGGTTTGGGGTGTGGGCCACCCTTACTGGAGGCTTTAAAACCCGTGTGCACCCGGTAGGCATCATGACAGCTAGCGCAAGGAATGTTGCGCTGAGCGAGAGCCCGATCCGTCCGGCCTTGGCTCCGGACTCTGTTTCCCAAATTTCTTTCATTTTGGCTTGTAGCTCCTTAAAACACTTCTCCCATCGGATCCTGAACGACCGATGCACCACTGTGCCGCCACCGGCATCGAGCGGAGGGATGCGAAAAAAGGAATCACATCGCCGCCGTCAGTCCGGCATCGACAACTGGAGATAGAGAAGACTAGGTGTAGAGAAAACTAGGTGGGAAAGACTAGGCAGAAGGGGAGCCGCGGCTCGGAAACGCAAGCAGTAGAAAAGGGGTTTGCGCTCGGTCGACCGACAATTCGCAGAGGCCCGTTTGGCTGCTAAAGGGGCTTACATCGATTCGTCGCACTTCCAGGAAGGAGTGCTCAGTCTCGTCCTCCTCCGTCGGTTCGAGGATTTCAACCACCTCCTCGTGGAGGTCATCCGAAAGACGGATAGCGGGGGGGATCGCCGGCACAGTGCTAAGGTTTGGCGCTTCGATTTGCTCGACACGATCGTCAATTTGTCGAGCAAGCCCGTCCGCGCCTGCCATCCAGCCACTGCCTGCCAGCAGCGTTGGACTACTGCTGCTGAGCAGAATCATCAAAACACAGGCAAAACCAATCCATGCAGAGCGAAATGCTGCGTGTTTGCTAATGCTGTGAAAACTAAACTGCACCACATTAAAATTAGCATATGTCTTAACAGTCGAATATATAAA
>JAPKYY010000556.1 GCA_026394095.1 Acidobacteriota bacterium
GGCATCGTAGGAAAACTCCGTCTTGATCCCCTTTGCATCGGTCTTCGTAGCCGTCGTGCCATCGAGATTGTAGGTATAGCTCACGGTCCCGTTCTCAGGATTAGCAGCCGACAACAACCGGCTCTGCGTCGTCGTATCGTAAGTGAATGTGCGAGTCTGCGTCACCCCATCCCGAGGCATCGAAACACTCACCAGCTTGCCCGCCACGTTATAGCCATAGCTGGTAGTGTAGGTCCCGCCTCCAGGCCGAGGCTCGGTCACAAGCGTCATCCGCCCAATCGCGTCCATCTCATACTGCTTCCACTTCCCACTTGGCGAAGTCACCTTCACCGTGTTGCCCACGTACAAGTATGTTGCAGGATCTATTTCACTAAAGCTATATCCCGGTTTTTGCGAAGAGCAAGGAACAGCGTAAAGTGTTTCCTATCAGCTAATGAATAAGAATAAATACAAGTTCCCGCGCAATCGCTTAAAGGCCAAACAATTTCCAACTTGATCTTTCATTTGGGGGGAACACCGATAGCGATCAAGACTTTCAACGAGAGTTTTTGGTTGATCTTCTTTGAAGTAGGCGTATCCTTTAAAGGAATCTCCATTACTTATGGAGCCTTGGTCTATTCTGAATTCCACTTTCTTAGATCCACTCACCACCTTGACTATCCCGATTTTATTCATGGCGTTCTTCATGAGCGCTATTGTCTCAGGCGATATTCCAAGGGATTGCAATTCTTTCGAATCCTGTTCCGTCGCATATTCCCTGTTCCCATATCCAATTGAGGTTTTATTGATGTGTTGGAGTAAGTTGTCACCATTCACTTGGTTTAGAAGAAAAGCGAATTCAGTGTCAGATTCCAAAAATCTCTTTTGAAGTTCCGCGTCCGGCGTATGATATCTATTACCGAAACAACTGCCTAGTGATAGCATTGAGCTTACGCTAATCAAAGAATAAAGAATAATGTTCAAAGAAGCACTTTTAAACATAAAGCATTACTGACAGCCCTTTCTCCTCGCGGCACCGTAGTCGAAACCCCTTCTGATGTCCCGAGCGTCGACTACTTGGTCGCCATAAGGATACAAGAACAGCGGAATTCCTTCTCCGGCTGCACCACCGCCAATCCAAATGCCAACCTGAGCTGCCCCAGCGGCAACCTGGGTGAAATAAGCAGAGAAATTGAATGATTCCAGCACTGCTCCAAAATTGAAATTTCCGAAGATTCTAGCGTTTCTTTGATCATCGGTGCCCGCCTGGAAGTCTTTTTTGTAATCCCAGTCACCTCCGGGTTGAAATTGCCTGGTGAAATAACCAAACAGTGCCAAAAATGCACCCTCAGGGTCACTGGTTAGAGCCTTATCAAAGAATGCATGTGCTGCATCAATATTTCGCTGAATTTGCTCGGTTGCGTTACCTCCAGGCAATTGCGGCGCTGGTGGACATTTCATAGGCAGTTGACGACTAGAACCGCTTCCCCCTTGCTGATCGCCGCCCTCAAACAATTTCATTGACACGTAGTCACCGGGACTATCAATTGAGTAACCGCGACACCTTTGTCTCCACAACTCAACGCTGGCATTTCCCCAGCCGCTTATTGGATAAGGCGGTCCACTTAAACTAGAGCAGCTTGCATCCGCTATTGCATATGCACTACCAGTTGCTCGAAAAACCGGGTCTCCACCTGCGACACCTATCCCGTCCAAACCTTCCGGATCAATTGAATTAAGAGGGTCTGAATCGACATAGGAAAAGCGGTTCCACGTACTAGGCCTGCTGCTATTCGCGCTTCTGGAGCTTGGGTCAACTGTTCCAAACCGCCCCACCCCACTCGCATACCACCGCTGATCGGCATAATCCAGCCCACTCTTCTCATCCCGCGTATAAGTAGCAAAGCCCTCCCGGTCATCCCCGGCCGTGGACGTTTTCGACTCCCCATAAGGATAGTAATTCGACCCATTCCCCTTACTCTGCAGCCGGTCCGCCGTAAAGTCGCTCACCAGTCCATTGTTGGAATTCGTAACACTAACCAACCGCTTCCCAACCAACCGGCCTCCATAATAAACATTCTCTTCACTAGCCGTCACCGCAAAATACTGCATATTCGCCGAGAAGCTCAAACAATAAGCCCCCATCTTCTGCCCGCCCGGCGAGTACAAAATCACCTGCTCGGT
>JAPKYY010000256.1 GCA_026394095.1 Acidobacteriota bacterium
AGCGCCACATACTGTTTCTTCACGCGGCCTCCAGTCCAGGCCCTTGTCAACACGCCCAATGTCTCCTCTGTCTTTGCCACCACCAGAACCCCGCTCGTCTCCTGATCCAGCCGGTGGGGGAACCAGAACCGTGCCCCCTTCATATACCAGGTCAGCGCATTGGCAAGCGTCCCCGTCTTGACATGCATCGTCGGATGCACCAGCATCCCTGCCGCCTTATTGACGACAATCATCCCCTCATCCTCAAAAAGCACCTCAAGCGGAATCTCCTCGGCCTTCCGCGCCGTCGCTGCATCAAGATCGACATCAATCGACACAATCTGCCCGGCTCGCAGCTTCTTCCCCCAGTTCACGACTACTTCGCCATCGACAAAACAAAAGCCCTTGTAGACGCGCGCCCGCAAGTACATTTGACTCAACCCGCCAAATCGATGCGCAAGGAAGCTCTTTATGCTTAGGCGTTCTTCCTCAGGCGCAACAATCAATTCCATAAAACGGCCAAATCCTCGCAAAACTGCTTCAATAGTATAAGAGACCACATTTGATGCGAGTTGCTTACTTTGACGCATTCTCCGGCGTAAGCGGAGATATGACCGTCGGTGCCCTGATCGACGCCGGCGCCGACGCTCACGCACTCATCCACGGTCTCGAACACCTGAGGCTTGGTGCAACATACAAAGCCACCAAAACTATCCGCTATGGCATCACTGCCACGAAGTTCGATGTCCTGATCGGGGATCAGCCGGCTGATCATGTCCACGATCATCATCATCACCATGATCACGACCATACCCACGATCAACCTCACGATCACAGCCACCGCGGCCTCACGCAGATCCTCGAGCTGATCGACAAGGCCAGGATCCCCGCCCCGGTGAAAGCCTCTGCCAGCCGCGTCTTCCAGATTCTTGGCGAAGCCGAATCGTCCGTCCACGGGATTCCAATCGAGAAGGTCCACTTCCATGAAGTCGGCGCAGTCGATTCCATCGCCGATATCGTCGGCGCCTGCTACGGCCTCCACCTCTTGAAAGTCGACGAGGTCTACAGTTCGCCAATCAATGTCGGCTCCGGCACTGTCAAAGCCGCCCACGGCATGCTGCCCGTACCCGCGCCTGCAACAGCCCTGTTGCTTAAGGGTAAGCCCATCTACGTCGACGGCCCGGCCGTCGAACTCACCACGCCTACCGGTGCCGCCATCCTCGCCGCCCTCGCCAGGGGCTACGGCAATATGCCGTCTCTCAGCATCAACTCTATCGGTTACGGTGCCGGAACAAAAGACTTCCCCAACCGCGCCAACGTCCTCCGCATCACCATCGGCGACAAGCTCGATTCGGTAGAAGCCCAAACCGTTCTGCTCCTTGAGGCCAACATCGACGACTCATCCCCGCAAGTCCTTGGCTACACCATGGACCAGCTCTTCCGCGCTGGCGCCCTCGACGTCACACTGACGCCCGTACTGATGAAGAAGAACCGCGCCGGTCACATCCTCACCGTGGTCGCAAAACAAGAAGATAAAGACGCCCTCTCGAACCTGATCCTCCGCGAGACAACAACGCTCGGCCTGCGCATCTCCAGCGCCGAACGC
>JAPKYY010000827.1 GCA_026394095.1 Acidobacteriota bacterium
GCACACTCGATCCTTTAAAACTCTTGAGACGATTGCCAAAGAAAAATCGCTCCTGGTGGAGGGCGTAAAGCCTGGGGGTGTTGCGTTGCTCAACTGCGATAACCCATATATTTCGGCCTACACGCCACCCGCCAATATCCGGACGATCCGTTATGGCAAAAGTGAAGGGTTGCAATGGCTAGCCTCCAATTTGAGTAGCAAATGGTCCAGTACATTTTCGTTTGAAGTTGAGGCTGGAGGGGAGAAGGCGCAAATTTCAACAAAGCTGATAGGCAACCACTGGCTCCCAAGCGTTCTTCCTGCTCTGATTGCAGGACATCTGGCAGGGCTGACGCTCGCTCAATCTGCGACGGCACTAGCTGAACTTGCTCCGATGCCGCTTCGAATGTCTCCCGCAGCCACGCCACGAGGCGCAACCTTTATACGGGATGAGTGGAATGGGTCTGTAGATACGTTAACGGTTGCGCTCGATGTAATGCGGGACGCTGAAGCAACGCGAAAGATATTTGTGTTTAGTGATGTCTCCGATTCCACCCAGCGCGACCCACGGCGACAGCGAGGAATGGGGCAGTCTGTTTCAGAAATGGCAGACCTGGCAGTGTTCGTCGGCGACAACAGCCAATATGGTTTGAAGGGTGCCCTCGATGCAGGCATGGCTTCAGATCGGGTGTCCGCCTTCTACGACATCGAAAGTGCCGCAGAGTTCCTCCAAAATGAGCTGCGCGATGGAGATCTTGTCATGCTGCGCGGGCGCACTCTGGACCACATGTCCCGGTTGTATCTGGCGATGCTGGGAGAAGTAAATTGCTGGCTCCCCACTTGCAAGAAAATGATTTATTGCGATGATTGCCCTGAATTGAAATCCACCGCAGGGGGCACTGGACCGTTGGTGCAGATTTCCTCATGAGTACCAACGTCTCAAAAAAGCTAAGTGAGGCTGCTGATTGGAAAAAACTCGAACAGAGTTTCAGAGATTTTGTTGGCTCAAATCCAATCACAGAAGGTCTCGCGGTTCTGCTGGCATTCCTTTGGAGAAGACTCCTGTTTCGAACGACGTTTGTTGTCGTGAGCGGAAGTGTCGGAAAAACAACTGCGAAAGATGCCATCGCACTTGTCTTGTCCCGGCACCTGCCCACGCAAAAAACAGATGGGTCCCGAAATCACATCTTTGGGCTGGCTAGCAGTATCTTGCGCATTCGACCCTGGCATCGAATCGCGGTGATTGAGATTGGGCTCAATGGCCCGGGGGAAATGAAACGGCTGGCGTACATCGCCAGGCCAGACATAGCGGTCTGGACAAACGTTGCACGCACGCACACACAGTCTTTTCGAACCCTCGAGGCGATTGCAAAAGAGAAATCCCTCTTGATTGAGAGTTTGCGTCCTGGAGGGGTGGCAATTCTGAATTCAGACAATCCGTTCATAGCCGCATACCAACCGGCAAATTACATAAAGACGATTCGCTACGGCACGAGTCCAGGTATGGACTGGCAGGCATCCAATGTGTCCAGCAACTGGCCAGAACGGCTTTCGTTTTTTGTCCAGAATTCAGAGCAAACAGCTACCATCTCAACGAAGCTTGTCGGGAAGCACTGGTTGCCCAGCGTCTTACCGGCACTGGTAGTGGCGCGGGAAATGGGATTGAATCTGGAGCAATCCAGATCGGCTCTGACAGAACTGGAATCTATGGAGCAGCGGTTATCTCCTGCAACAACACGAAATGGAGTCACCTTTTTGCGCGATGAGTGGAACGGGTCCGTAGATACGCTCACGGTCGCGCTTGAGGTGCTTAAAGATGCTACTGCCAAACGCAAGATTTTGGTCTTTAGTGATGTTTCCGATTCTGTGGAGAAAGTCAGGCGGCGGCAGCGCAGGATTGGCGCAATGGCGAAGGAAGTTGCCGATGCGGCATTGTTTGTAGGAGACGCACATGAACATGCTGTTCGCGGGGCGATAGACAGCGGAATGTCTCCCGATCAAGTCTGGGGCTTCTATGACATCAGGGAGGCTTCCGAGCATCTTCGTTCTGAACTTCGTGAGGGCGACCTGGTCTTATTGCGCGGAAGAACCGTCGACCATTTGTCTCGTCTCTATCTTGCAATGTCGGTTGAGGTCACCTGTTGGCTGCCAGCTTGCAAAAAGAAGTGTTTTTGTGATGTGTGTCCAGAACTACAATCGAAGAAACTAGCTTGACTCATTTGAAATCGATACGCGAAGGGTTTTGGCACTACGTTACCTTCAATCCATACATGCGCATCTTGTGGCTGGTGGTGGCTGGTGTGTGGCGGCGACTCATGTTTCGCACCACCTTTATTGTCATCACCGGAAGCGTAGGCAAAACGACCGCCAAAGATGCCATCGCCAAAGTGCTTGCAACGCAATTTCCAACGGCGAAGACAAGAGGTTCGCTAAATCACTACTACGGTTTGATGCAGAGCATCCTGACGGTGCGGCCCTGGCATCGGTATGCAGTGATTGAGGTTGGAATCGAGCGGCCGGGGCAAATGAAATGGTTTGCGCTGACTACCAGGCCGGATATTGCTGTCTGGGTAAACGTCGCTCGATTACACACTCAATCTTTTCAAACCCTTGAGATGATCGCACACGAAAAGTCAATGCTGATTGAGAGTCTGCGCCCGGGCCAGGTGGCTGTGTTGAATTGTGACAATCCTTACATTGCAGCCTATCGCCCGCCCGCAGGAGTGCGTACCATTCGCTATGGGGTAGATCAGAGCTTTGACTGGTTTGCTTCCAATGTGTCCAGCAAATGGCCCGAGCGTCTATCTTTTCTTGTGAATGGCCATGCAGTCAAGACCCGGCTCGTTGGTAAGCACTGGGTTCCGAGTGTTCTTCCCGCGATCGCCATCGCGAAAGAGGCAGGTGTCAGTCTTGAAAATGCTGGATCGGCGCTGGCAAGCCTTGAGCCGATGCGGCAACGTCTTTCCCCAGAAGCCACGCCTCAAGGAGTTACGTTCCTGAGGGACGAGTTCAATGCATCCGTGGATACGATGGCGGTGGCACTTGAGGTGCTGGCTGAAGCTGAGGCCAGGCGCAAAATCATTGTGTTCAGTGGTGTGTCGGACTCAACTCAAAATGACGCCACGCGATTTCGCAGCGTAGGCAAGTCTGCAGCTCAGATTGCCGATTTGGCTGTTTTTGTTGGAGATCGAAGCAGACATGCGGTGAAAGGTGCCGTGTATGCCGGCATGGATCCTGAACGCGTGCGAGCATTCTATGATCTTGAGTCTGCAACCGAATACTTGCGTAGCGAATTGAGAGAGGGCGATCTGGTGCTTTTGCGCGGACTTCTGCACGACCACATGTCGAGGGCATATCTGGGGATGTTGGGCGAGGTGAACTGCTGGCTGGCAACTTGTCCTAAGAAGATTGCCTGTGATGTCTGCCCCGATTTAAGGGCCAAGCCTCTTGTGCAATTACGTCCCAGTTAAGGGATCACGTGGACGCTGATCGACGGCATCGGTCTGCGCGTATCGTTACGACTGCCGTTGGGGCCGATCCAGAGGGTAGAAATTGCTTCCACTATCGGGCCAGTGCCATCGCTTGCTTTGGCAAGGACGCGGATCGGATAGTCCCCCTCAGGTGTCCCTGCTGGAATTTCGATGAGCAGCGGAACACTGGGGATATTGATATTGTCGCCGTCCCCTGAAGTGCCGAATTGCTGGTCGGCGCGAAACTTCGCTTTTGGCGAATTCAGGCCTTCCACCCAGACATCAACTGCTTTGTCGAAACCAGGCTGCCGGATGAGAAGCGCCTCAAGACTCGCCTTGCCGCCGGCAGGGATTGTGAAGCCAGCCGGCTCTGTTATGAGTTGAAAAGAGGGTGCTTCGTTTGCCATGTGGAGACGGTATGCATAAGTGGGGCCAGTGCGATCCGTTCGATCTCTGACCGTCAGCCGGGCCTTCTCTGACTTGGCCGGAGTGTAATAGAGACTACTATCCGGATTGCCAATGACAGTGCCCTGGCCTGTCATCAGGTCATCGTGTTCAGCCAACAACTTGCCCTCGCTACTCCAAAGTTCGAGTACGGTGTCAATACTGGGCAGCCCCAGTTGAGCGGCCAGAGTCCAGGCATGAAAAGGGCGTCCGGCTTCGAGCTCAACAGGATAGCTGTTTCCCTGCCCAAGGATCCCATCAATAGCCCGCGCGTCGTTGTCCATTTCGATCGACATCGCTTCGGCGATGCCGTTGGGTGTATTCAGCCACAATCGCCAGAGGCCAGGGCGCGCCGTTTTTGGGATTTGGAATTCTGCATCAACTCTGCCGGTGGCAGCCTGGACCCTCGAGGCCCGAACTTGAATCAGATCCTGATCCGAACCATCCACCGGGATGGAGTAAGGGAAAGTGAGCCGGTAGTGTTCGGCTCCTCGCGCTCTTTGGATATAGGCTCCACTAACTGCTGCAAGATTCTCACCGATGATTCGAACCCTGTAGGGTCTCCCTGGTGTCGCCCCCAAAGGAAAGATCCCACTCACTACAGGCAACTGAGAGATGTGCAATGCATAACCGCAATTTTCGCCACAGGCCACTCCCTGCGGGCCGCGGTATTGATCCACCTTGAGGATGTAATCGCCATCCTTGGGAAAGCGAAAGCTAAGCCGCGGGGTTTCGAGGTATTCATCCTGGTCTTCGTTGAATGCGAGCTCATTGCCAGCCGCGTCGAGGATCTGGAGAGAAGATTCGAGGAAGCCTCCGCGCTCGATAGACTGTGCGTCGAAAAGCCAGCGCTCTCCCGCCTTCGCCGTGAGGCGGTAGTGGTCCACATCGCCGTGGCCTTTCATGTAGCCGTAGACAACCTGCGGCTTCAACGGAATGGCCTGGGCACGGCTGAACTCGTCATTTGGCTCGACTTCATTCAATCCCTGGAATTCGGTTACGTTGAAAAGCCTTCCGTTGGAGATGCCGGATTTCGAGACGCATTGCAGTCGATGCGGGCCGAGCGCTGCTTTGGCCGAGATGCGGATGCGGCCAAGGACCCGCTCTGGAGTATGGCTGGACGTCTCAAGCCATTCAATCTCTTTCGTGTCGAAGCGGGCAGTAGTGAAGCCCTCCAGATCTTTGCCAATCAGCTCTACTGCAACGACCGTGCCAGTCTGGCCGCCCAGCGGGGTAATGCGATCAATGTGCGGCGTGGCACCTAGAGTGAGGAGCAGCGCGATCAGTTGCATCAGAAAAACTCGCGGATCGGAGTACCGTCACTGTTGATTCTTACAGGCCGGCCGGTGGTGCGGTATTCCTTGTGGAAGTCGATGCCCAGCTTTTTATAGACGGTAGCCCCGAGGTCTTCAATCGAGATGGGACGGTCTTTCGGAGCCCCACCCTGAGCGTCGCTCGAACCGATGATCTGCCCGCCCGGGATTCCGGCGCCTGCTGCGGCAATCGAGAAGACGCCAGGCCAGTGATCGCGTCCGGCAGAGTGATTGATAACGGGTGTGCGGCCAATCTCTCCGATGGCCAGCACCAGCGTTGTGGCGAGAAGCCCCCTGTCTTCGAGGTCTGTGATTAGAGCGGCAAAGGCCTGGTCGAAGACAGGGAAGATTTTGCGGCTGGTCTCGTCGTTGTTGGTATGGGAGTCATAGCCACCTTGAAAGACAGCGGCCATACGTACTCCCGACTCCACCAGACGCCTTGCAAGCAGTGCGCCCTGCCCCGCGCTGTTGCGGCCATAAGCATCGCGCAGTTTGTCAGGCTCTTCGCTGAGGTTGAAGGCCTTGCGTGCGGCGGTGGATGAAACCAGATCGAAGGCCTTCTGATAGAAGTAATCCATTCCTTCTACCGTCTTGCTCTTTTCGGTCTGTCGAATCTCCTCATCCATTGCGGCCAGCAGCCGGCTGCGCGAGACGCTCTCGTCGAGGGTCAGGTTGGAGGGCAGGCTGAGATCCTGCACCTTGAAGGCCTTGCCGGCGGGATCACCCGTGATGAAGGGGTCATAAGCCGGGCCGAGAAAGCCTGCATCTGCAGAGATGTCCTTGCGCGGGATGCAGACAAAGGGCGGCAGGCCATTGCGAGGCCCGAGTTCTTTCGCAACGACAGAGCCAAAGACAGGATGCTTGAATGCGTTGTTGGGGCGAGAACCGGAGAAGATGTACTGCTTGGCTTTTTCGTGGATCGCTTCCTTGGAATACACCGAGCGGATCACTGAGAATTTGGATATCGTTTGGGCACAGCGAGGAAGGAGTTCACTGAAGTGGACCCCGGGAATTGCTGTGGGAATGGTTTTGAAGCTGCCGCGGATCTCTGAGGGTTGATCGGGTTTGGGGTCGAAGGAATCGTGCTGGCAGGGGCCGCCTTCGAGAAAGAAGATGATGCAATTCTGGGCCGGGCCTGAGGCACCTGCCAGCAGACGCGGCAGGCTGAGGCCGCCGAAGAGCGAGGGGCCGAGGCTGAGGATCGAGCGTCGATTCATCATTGGTTGAGTTGAAACTCCTTGGAGTTCATTAGTGCCCAGAGGACGTTTTCAAAGGCACGGCGGCGGGTGCGGCCGGCCTCTTTTTCGGCGGTCAGAAATTGCTCTACGCTCTGCCACTCGCGGTCTTCCAGCTTCCTCGCATAGGCACGGAGATAGAGAGCTTCCACAATTACCCGGTCCTCGATTGTCTTCTCAAGGAGCTCTGAAAGGATGTTCTTTGGCGATTCGATCTTCTCGCGCATAGACTCGGCATTCATGAGGTGCAGGGCCTGGGCCAGGGACGGAGCCTGGCTGCGTGGCTCCATGATGTCGCGGCGCGGGTGGCCAAAGGTGGTGAGAAAGTAAGTAGCCCCGATGTTCGCAACAAGGTCTTTGGCAGAAGTGCCGGCAGGGTAGTTGTTAAAAGTTTGCGGGACGCCGGTGAGTTGGCCGATGGAATCAAGCAGTACTTCGGCACTGAGCTTTCTGGGTTCATAGCGGGCGAGGAGGGTCTTCTCGAGCGGGTCGGCTCCATTGCTGTGTTTGGGTGCACGCGAAGCTACCTGATAGGTATGCGAGTTGAGGATGAGGCGATGGATGGGCCTGAAGCGGTAACCTCCATCGATGAAGGCCTGGGCAAGCTGATCGAGCAGCGCCGGGTGAGAAGCCATGTTGGTGGAGCGGAAGTCATCCGGGGGATCGACGATTCCAGCGGTGAAGTACTCGGCCCAGATCTTGTTCACCGTAGCCCTTGCGAATTGCAGCTTTTGCTTGTCAAGGATCCAATTGGCCAGCACTTCGCGGCGGTCCTGACCTTCGGCAATCACCGGAACACTGCCATCAAGGAACCTGGGTGTAACGGGTGCTTTGGTGACGGGGTGCAGCACTTCTCCATCACGCGAGTTGTACCAGATGCGCCGGTACTGAGCGTAACCATGCTTAACCTTCATGCGGCCCAGAAAAGCCGCCATTCCGTAGAAGTCATCCTGGGTGAGATTTTCGAGCGGGTGATTATGGCACTCGGTACATTCGATACGTTGCCCCAGAAAGAGACGGCTCACGGTGGGCGTTGCTTTGCTTACCTCAAACGTCTTCAGCATGAAGTCCATGGCCGGGTGCCAGAAGTTGCCGGCAGGATGGACGGTGGTGTCGCCAGTGGCGGTGAGCATTTCGCGCACGCTCTGGTCATAGGGCTTGTCGGCGCGGATCGCGTCCGCAAGCCAGCGTTTGAAGCTGCCGTTGGTGCGGCCCTGGGAATAGTATTGCGAGTTGCGGAACCAGTCTTCGAATTTGACCAGCCATTGGGTGGTGTATTCGGGGCGCTCGAGAAGCTGGTCAATCAGGCGCGTGCGCTTGTCTGCGCTTGTATCGGCCAGGAAGGTTTGCGCCTCGGCTGGCGTAGGCAGCATGCCGATCGTGTCGAGATAGACACGGCGCAGGAAGGCACTGTCTGTCGTTTGAGGATAAGGCTGTAACTGGACTTCAGCGAGCTTCGCGTAGACTTCGCGATCGATGAAGTTAGATGGGGCTGGCATCGCTGCGCGCGCGCTGGCCGCTTTGTCGAGAACGATGAACTGCGCGGTAGCGGTTTTGCCGACCCCGCGAGCCATCACTACTGTGAGGCCTCTGCCGGTAGCAGTGCTTGTGCCGGATTGGCTGACCTTGACGACAGCTTCATCCTGCACCGAATAACGCACTTCACGGGTCATGTCGCGGGTGGTGCCGTCGGAGAGGTGGCCGGTGACGGTGAGCTGTGCAGTAGTTGCCGGTTGGGTGAGTATCGCTTCGCGGGGCGATATCGAGATCGACAGAATTCGCGGCCCACCAGCATTGCGCCTGGCACCCTGTTGCAGCCACTGGAGAATGGTCTGATACTCGTCTGATTGTTCGCTAATCAGATTGCCTCCACCGTGCGGGATGGCGAAGGCTGGCTTGCGGAGGAGCAGCGAGTTTGCAGGAGTCTTGAGATCGACGCGACGGCCCTTGTGGGCATTGACGATCATGTCGTGGTCGACGGCCGGGTCTGAACCAAAGAGAGAAAGCTTGAAGCCGCTCTGGCCGGCAGGAGAGCCATGGCAGCCCGAGCCATTGCAGCCCTTGGTGGTGAGGATCGAGATCACGTCGCGCTCAAAACTGATGTCGACGGGTAGCGTTGCGGCCGGCAACACAGAAGCGACGAGTAGTGCTTGAATCCCGAGTTTCATTGGGCGATGAAGTGAGTCTATAACAATCTTCATTTTTCGGCATTGCGGACCAGTAAGATGGCAAAGATGCCGAGCCCGTAAGTCAATGCGCATATCGCCCCAACTCTTGGATAGTCCCCGCCCAACGCACTAAAGAGAAATCCGGCAGCAAGTACGCCAATTGCAGTTCCAAAGCGACCAAAGTTGTATGCGAGGCCGCTGCCAGTGGCGCGAACCTGCACCGGGAAGATCTCTGGCAGGTAGAGTGCCAGCCAACCGAAAAAGAGCGTCGCGACTGTACCCTGGGCAAAGACAACGTAATGGAAAGCTGGCTCCAAAGGGGCGGTGAGCGTGAACATTGAAACTGTAAGGACTGTGGCACCAATGCTGATCCACAAATAGCTGCGCCGCCGCCCTAACCGGCTTGCCAACTCAGCACCGGCAACGGCTCCCAAGATTGCACCCAGGGCCCACCATCCTTGCGTTGCCGCCTTGTACTGCGCGTTTCCCGCACCCGCCACTTTATCCGCCCACGGGATCATCCACTTACTGGCTGCCCAGGCACCCATCAGGGGGATCACGCTGACAACGATGGCAGACAGAGTAGTTCGAAGAAGGTCTGGCTTGAAGAGCGCTGCCAGAGGCGCATTGGCTTTGCGTGTCCGGCCCCGAGAGGCAAGCCACTCGGGAGACTCTGGCAGCGCCACTAGAATGAGGATGCCCAGCACTGCAGGTACCCCCGAAAGCTGAAAGATCCATCGCCACGAATCGGGAGTAATGGGCCAGATTCGAGCCAGCTGCGACAAGAGCAGGATACCGGCATTGAGCCCTGCCATCATCACGCCGGAGACTAGCGGCTTCGATGCAGAAGACCAGCATTCCGAGACAAGCGCAATACCATTCGGCCACATACCTCCAACGCCAAGGCCAACCATGAAGCGCAAGTACAGCATTTGTTCCTGAGTTTCGACGAAGGCTCCAAGCGCTGCAAAGACGGAATAAAAGAGGATACTGATTCCCATGGCCCTTGTTCGGCCAATGCGGTCGCCAACGTTTCCGAGTGCGATGCCCCCCACTGCGGCCCCGAGCATCAGTGAAGCAGTGAAGCGTGCAAACCAGTCCCCGCCAGAGGTTGCTGTGAAGGCATCTCCGAGAAGGCTTTTTGAAACCGAGAGGGAAGCGATTGGCATCAGGCCGAGTTCGACCCCGTCAAAGAGAAGACCCAGAAATGCCGCGAGCAGAACCGCTATACGTTTGGTGATTGTGAGAGTGAGTCTGTCGGGCATGGGCTATCTCAACTAAGCTATGATACTTTCCCTGATCATGATGCAATCCTTTGGCAAAGACGTCGGCCTTATTGGCGCGGGGCTGGT
>JAPKYY010000041.1 GCA_026394095.1 Acidobacteriota bacterium
ATCCGCCGCGCCGGCGACTACGATCAAAACTACCGTCTGGTCCCACTATTTCCGGGCTTTTCTACAACCGAAACCAAGTCTCAAGTATCAAACGAAAATAGAATGCTCTACGGGGCCACTGCTGCCGCTGGCTATTCCAAACCATGGGGTAGATTGCGAATCGAGCCTGAGATCCGATTTACCCGCTGGACCGCCCTGCGCGACGTCCCGCGCCAGAATCAAGTCGAATTTCTATTAGGAATAAGCTTTTGAAAAACCTCTTACTTTTTGTTCTTACCCTTCCCGCAATGGCTCAACTTCCCATCAGCATCGGGCTCAAAGGCGGCTACGTCCAGAACCAGCAACCGTCGAGCGAGATCTTCCCTCTCAAGGCTGGCCCCTATATTGAGCTAAATCTCCCGGTCCTGCCCACCTTCGAAACGGGCCTCATGTTTGAGCGCTACAAGCTCGGCTCCCGCACCGCAACCGTCTACCAGGTGCCCATCCTCGTCAAAAAGCGCATCAACGCAATTGCAATCAAACCCTTCTTCTCCGGCGGCATCACGCTCCGCAGAATCCCTTCCTTCAATGAAACCGGCGGTGGCGTCACTATTGCCGGCGGAGCGACAATCGGTCTTCTACCCATCAAAATTGAGCCAGAGCTCCGCTACACCCGCTGGATCGGTGCGGACTACGCCCCAAGATCCAACCAGACCGAGTTCTTAATCGGCATTCGCTTCTGAACAAAAGCGAACTGCTAAACTGAAAGCGTCGGCAAATCCGTACACATGCGCACATTATTCCTGAATCCTCCTTCGTTCGAAGGCTTTGACGGTGGTGCCAGTTCCCGCTGGCCCGCAACCCGAGAGATTGAAAGCTACTGGTACCCCGTGTGGCTTTGTTACCCTGCCGGCCTTCTGCCCGACTCGAAAGTGGTAGATGCGCCTCCGCACAAGATCACCATCGAAGACACCGTGGCCATGGCCCGCGACTTCGAACTCCTCGTCCTCTTTACCTCTACCCCCGGCTTCCATGTCGACGTAAAGATCGCCGAGATGATGAAGGATTCCAACCCCAAGCTGCAAGTCTGCTTCGTTGGCCCGCCCGTCACGGTAGAGCCCGAAAAGACCCTGCGCGCCTCCAAGGCCATCGACTTCATCGTCCGTCGCGAATTCGACTACCAGATCGTCAATTACGCCAAGGGCACTCCGCTGTCTGAGCTCCCCGGCGTCAGCTACCGCAAAGACGGCGGCATCATGCACAACCCCGAAGGTGGCTACATCGAGAATCTCGACGAACTGCCCTGGGTCTCGAAGGTCTACCAGCGCGACCTGGATTTCAAGCGCTACAACGTACCCTTCCTGCTGCATCCCTTCATCAGCTTCTACACCTCGCGCGGTTGCCCGGCCATGTGCACCTTCTGCCTCTGGCCCCAAACCCACTCCGGTCACCGCTGGCGTCTGCGCTCCGTACAGGACATCGCAAACGAAGTCCGCTGGTCGCTTGAAAACTTCAACGGGCTCAAAGAAATCTTCTTCGACGATGACACCTTCAACTACAAGAAGGAACGTACGATCGAACTCTGCAAAGAACTCAAGAAGCTCAACTTCACCTGGTCCTGCACCAGCCGCGTCACGACCGACCGCGAGACCCTCGCTGCCATGAAAGACGCTGGCTGCCGCCTGATGATCGTAGGCTATGAGTCCGGCGCACCCGAGATCCTCAAGAACATCAAGAAGGGCGCAACCGTCGATATGGCCGAGCGCTTCACGCGCAACGCCCACGAACTCGGCCTCACCGTTCACGCCGACTTCATCGTAGGTCTCCCCGGCGAAACCCGCCAGACCATCCAGCAAACCATCGACTTCGCCAAGAAGCTCGATTGCGAAACCATTCAGGTTTCCATCGCCCACCCCTACCCCGGCACCGAGTTCTACGATTACGCCCAGAAGAACAACCTCATCCAGCTCGATGCCTCGATGACCGACGAAATGGGTCACCAGTTGCCCACCGTTGTTTACCCCGGCCTCGATCGCGCTGAGCTCGTCGATTCCGTCGAGCGCTTCTACGGCGAATACTACTTCCGTCCCAAGGCTGCATGGCGCGTAGTCAAGAAGGCCATCTTCAACACCGATGAACGCCGCCGCCTCGTCAAGGAAGCTCGCGAATACCTCGCCCTCCGCAAGAAGCGTAAGAAGTTCGTTGCCGATCAGAAGAGCCAGGCCAGCTACGCCGCTACCGGCGACTAATGCAAGCCGCTCGAACCCGCGTTTACCTGCTCACGGCCTTCGTCGTAGCAGCCAACGTGATTGGAAACTTTGCGCTCTCCTGGGGCATGAAGCACCCCACCGGTTGGGCTCCAACTTCTATTGAACCAATCGATGCACTGCTAAGCCCATGGGTGCTCCTCGGCATCCTGCTGCTCGCCGTCTGGACCCTTTCCCGTGTCACCCTGCTCTCCTGGGCTGACCTGTCTTTTGTATTGCCAGTCACCAGCATCGGCTACGTCCTCAACGCCGTAATCGGGTTTGCCGTCCTCGGCGAGCACATATCGTGGCAACGCTGGATCGGCACTGCCTTTATCCTCAGCGGCACAATCTTCACCGCAGCAACCCCACCCAAGGCTGAAGTCCAATGAAGTGGGCTCTCGTCTTCGGCATCGTTGCCTCCACCATCGTTTGCGACTACCTTCAGTCCAGCGCCATGAAGTCCCACGGCGAAGTCCACTCCGCAACCGTGCTTGCCAAACTCTTCGGCCAGTGGCGTCTGGCTCTCTCCATCGTCTTCATGGCCATCAGCTTTTTCTGCTTCACTCAACTCCTGGCCGTAGCCGACCTCAGCTTCGCCGTACCTGCCACAGCCATCAGTTTCGTTTTCGAGACCGCCATGGCACAGTGGGTTCTGCGTGAGCAGGTGAACTGGAGGCGCTGGGTAGCGTCCGTCCTGATCGCCTGCGGAGTCGCT
>JAPKYY010000473.1 GCA_026394095.1 Acidobacteriota bacterium
AGCCCCTGCGCGGCCAGATCAAGCCGCAATTCACTCAGCTTTGCACTGCGGACATAGATACTCGCACCATCTTCACCAATCTTGTACTCGACATTTTTCTCCCGCAGGCGCGTCGTAAGTTGTCCCGCGTCTTCAGCCGCCATGTCCTTGAACAGTAGCTTGAAGTCTTTGTCCTTGTGATCCTGAATAAACCAGAAAATTCCACCCAGCACCACCACAAGGGCAGCGCCGATCGAAATCTTCTGACGAAGACTGAGACTGTCAAACAGTTGACGAATCTGGTTCAAGGCTTGTTATTCTCCATGGCGCGTTCTCAGTTCAAGCCAAAGGCTCAGATCTGCATCCTCATCACTTCCTGATAGGCCTGCATAGCCTTGTTGCGGACTTCGATGGCCAGCTCAAAGGTCAACCCGGCCTTCTGGATACTGGTTGCCACTTCGTGAATGTCGGTCTGCTCGCCGTTGAGAAAAGCGCTGATCTGCTGGTTGGCGTCATTGCGGGTGGATTTCACATTGCCAATCACACCTGTGAGAATGTTCTGAAACTCATTACCGGTCGCCCCTGCCTGCCCGGCAGCCGCAAGAGGCTCCACCGGCTTAACCATTTGAATGCTGCTGGCAAGCGATTTCGCAAAATTCAGATCCATATGCTTAGCCCCTCACCAAATCAATTGATTTAGAAATCATGTCTTTCACGGCATTCATCGCCGTCACATTGGCCCCAAAGGACCGGCTCGCATTCGTCAAATCGACCATTTCTTCGATCGGGCTGAAGTTCGGAAAACTCACATAGCCCTTCTCATCTGCATCCGGGTGGCCGGGAAGATAGCGACGGATCGGCTCGCGGTCATCCAGTTGCACTTCACTCACCGCAACACCCGTATTGGGGGCATCAAGCGAGGACTGAAAAGCAGAAGAAAAGGGATGTGTAACCGAGGCAGACTGAAACACCGCATCCTGATGCCGGTACGGCCCGCCTTCTTCGGTTCGCGTGGTTTCCGAATTGGCAATATTCTGGGCGAGAAGTTCCGTTCTGAAACGCTGTGCGCTCATGCCCGAAGAGCTGACACTCAAGCTTTGAAAGAGACTCATTATCCGCGTGCATCCTTTATGGCCAGACGGATGTCGCGGGCTTCTCCCTTGAGCATCTGACTGACAAAATTGAATCGAAGTGCATTCTCACTCAACAACCGCATCTCGCGATCCATGCTCACGTTGTTGCCGTCGTTCTTGGTCTTCAAGCCTTCCGGCTCAATTACGTTTGGAGCTTCCCCGGCAACCAGCGACTGGAATTCGAAGTTGAAGTCGATATCCTTCGTCCGGTAACCAGGGGTATCCACGTTGGCGATGTTGGAGGAAACAAGCTTCTGACGATCTGCCAGAAGATCGAGGTAATGCGACATGCGTCCAGAGATGGGATCAAACATACGCAGAACCTCTATGCAAGCACCTTGCCAAACTCAAATAGGGGGGTAGAAACGAAGTCGAGAACCGAAAACTGGCAATATATTGCCAGGTGTGTTCAAAAACAGGCGCTAGCTATTCGTAGGCATCGGGATATTTCTCCCGCATTTCGTTGGCAATCTCCATCGCTGTTCCAATCTGAATCAGCGGACCCTGCCCAATCCCAGGGCACCAGCTCCCGGTCTTCTTCCAGGCTTGACGGTCCTCCACCAATTCTGGCCAAAACGGAAACAAGCGGCACTGGACAGGCTTGACCGGGTGGATTCCGCAACCACCCTCGTTGAGGAAAGGGCATTGCCTGGACTTGCCCCTCGGCTTGCGCACCCGCCGCATATGTCGGGTGCGATAGATGTACTGGGCCTCAAAGTCGGCCTGTTCCATATTGAGAAATCGGGCAGCCGAACTCACGTCTTCTTCAGTGAGATAAACGTAGCCGGAAACCTCGCAACATTTGCGACAGCCGGGTTGGCATTCGAATCGAAGCCCCAAATTTGGATCTAACGCCACGCAACACCAGCGTAGCAATGGTGTTAGATGGTGTTATGCGCAATTTCGTTTTCTCCCTGTCGCTGGCTGCAATCCTTCAGGCACAAGCCCCTACGGCCCCTGTCTTGCAGCCCCGGGGAGTCGTAAATGCGTTTTCGCAACTCCCGGCCCCGGCAGTGGTCGGCCAGGGAGGCTTGATTCATATCAATGGCATCAATCTGGCCCCGCCCGAGGGCTGGAAATCCGATTCGCTGCCCCTCCCAACCCAATTTGGCGACCCTGCGGTTCAAGTCCTGATCAACAACCGGCCAGCCCCGATCGTAGAAGCAAGCCCGTCACGAATCGTTGCACAAGTACCGCTCGAAACCCCCAATGGACAGGTCAACCTGGTTGTGCGTCGCGGCGACCAGTCATCGCGACCGGTGCGACTTCAGGTACAGAACCTGGCCCCCGCAATCAAATCGGGCAACGCAAGCGGCTTCGGGCCGGCAGCAAATGATGGCAGCGACGGCACCCTGCGCCTGCGAGCAACCTCTCTGGGCCCTACAGACCCTCGCGTTCCCACGGGTGAGGCAGCATCCGACCCCGCAACGCCTCGCGCAGCGATCAGCGTCTTTGTGGGCGGTATCCAGGCCGAAACCACAGCAAGCTATTCCACCACAACCCCAGGTGAATTCGTTCTCGAAGTGAAGACCCCAACTGGAGCAAAGAACGGAGACGCCGTCCTTCTGATCGCCAATAACGCCGAGGCGAATCTGTTGACCATGGATCGCGGCCCGAGAGAATCTGAAATCACTTTTATTCCTTTGCCGGCCGGAAGCCCTGACCTCAGAAATCTGCGCTCCAGCGACGTCAATGGTCTATTCCTCAATGCCAATGCAGTGCGCGGAACCGATACCTGCTATCCGAGTTACCGCATCGACATTCGCAAAAAGGAATTTTTAAAAGTAGATGGCTGTTTAACGACTGCCCAGGCCCAGGCTGTCACTCCGTTTGTTGACGGTGTCGGTTCTGCCAATTTTGCAGCCTTCGAGGGCCCATTCAAGGGCACAGCACAACCGGGCCAGCCTGCCCCTGTCAGCGACAAAGTCAGAATCTTCCGCCCGGGATCGAACACTCCAGTTTTGGCAACATTGCCTGAATCTGCAGCCAACCTCAACGGAGTAGCTGGCGGCGATTTTGTCGCTGTTGTACAAGGCACAGCTGGAGCACCCGGCAAAGCTTACCGGATCGATTCTGAAACCGGGGCAGTCGAAGAGCAGGCAGCCGCCGGAGGCGGAGCTGGTGGAGGTGTGAATCTCCAGGGCCTGCTCCAGCGCTTCCAGAACATCGACCTCGGAGACGGCGTCAACAAGCTCTTAAGCGGCGTGGCTCAGCTGAACAACCAATTCGTGATAACCGTGGGCGACAACATTGAAAACCCCACCAAGGCCAAAGTTGCTGTTCTCTCAGCTCAAGGCGATATCGTAAGCCAGCGTGAATTGCCCTCAGGCTGGCTTCCGATCGTGGCACCAGCCCCACAGCAACAACCTGGTGGCCCCGGGGGACTTCCCGGCGGACTTGCCGCTCTCCGCACACCCACTCCCTTCTATATGGATGCGCAAACCCGCAACTACTATGTAGCCGTGCGCAATGCAGAAGGCAATCATGGCTTCGCCTATTTCCCGCCTGAAGGCCCCTCGCAGAGCATCCCTTTACCCGAGACCTGGTTCTTCGCCGGTTGCGTCCCCAACATCCCCGTCTTTAATCTGGAACTCTCACGCGGAATCGCACTGCTGGGTGCCCGCTCGGAAGATCGAACATTCAAAAACCCCTGCACGGCCGATGGCTTCATGCTCTTCGATCTGGCGGCCAGACGCTTTCAGGCTGTGACTCTGCCGGGTGCCGGTAAATTCAACGCCTCCGGTGGAGCCGACGAGCTAAACGACTTTCTTATTGGCTCAAATGTCGACCCGGCCAACCGCAACACCTCCGACACCTTTTATGCACTCGATGGAGTCAATGCCACTGTTTTCCGCTTCGACTTGCCGCAAGGCGTAAGCAACTTCTCAGGTGGCGCCCGGGTACCGGCCCTCAACCTGATCGTGGCACAGGCCAACAATCGCATCAATGGAGATGCCGGCCTGATTCTCTTCGATCTGGAGCGCACAGAATCCCGCCTCCTCCCCACCCCGGAGGGCTTCGCCGCAGTGAACTTCCTCGGGGTGCTCCCCTCGATTCGCCGTGTCGTTGCCCGAGGCACTCGCACAGGCAATGCCGGTACACAGATCCTGGTCTACAATCTTGAAAACGGAGACCTCGAGATCATCCCCAACCCGGAAGGGATCGCCTGGATCGGCTCGCCAATTGTTCAGCAACAGCCGGGACAACCGGGCCAGCCGGGACAACAGGCGGTGAACCTGCCCGTTCGTCTAAACGCCAAATCCAACAGCGTCGAAGCAATTGTCTTCGGCGAAGACCGCAGACAGAAGGGCGTTGTTGTGATCCGCGTGAACTGATGTGTTGATGGGCCTTAAGCGCTCACGTAGGGCCCGAAGCGCGCCGTTACACGATCCGATTCGTCCGTATTGGAAGTGATCAGGATCTCGTAGCTGGCGCCACCGGGCGCCACCCGAATCACGACGTGGCCGAGGTTAGACTTTACTTGACTCAGCCGCCGGATGGCAATCTTCGCTTCATTCTTGAGCGCGGTTGAAAAAATGTCTCGCGGGCCCGGATAGAGTTCCTGACTCAGCATGTTGTGCAACGCAGGCATTGTGGGGTGGGCGGAATCCCAGGCATGGATGATGAATGCTCGCGGCCGCAAAGCGCGAACCACATCCGGCCCGGTGGAATCAATGTATCCATGATGGCTGGCAAGAGCAACGTCGACGGGCCCAACCACTTTTGCTGCCGCCGTCTCAATGTTGCGCCATGCGGGAGTGCCGTATGCGCTGCCATCGCAGAGGTCCCCGCCATGGAAGTAATCAAAAGCGCCATAACGAATCCTGATTCCGCCTGAGCACATGTTTTCAGATGGGTAGTCGCCGGGCTTCAGCGTTTTGAGATCCGGGAATGTTGCCTTAAACTCTTCACCCTTCCCGGTCCAAAGC